>NZ_JAUBVE010000031.1:0-67984 GCF_036705715.1 Microcoleus sp. AT3-D2
ACGTAAACCCGTGGGCGTTGATAGCATTCTCCGACTAACTGGAGGTGATAGCATAAACTACCGGGAAGTGTACCAACTAGCGGCAAGCGCCCATTTTTACGGACTACTACTCATCTGTAGCAATGACCCGATATTCATGGGAAATACCACCGGGTTAGAGCGCCGTTTCTGTCTGGTTAATTTTGAAAACGCCATCCCGAAAGCTTTACGCAACTCCGAGATGGAAGCCAGTTTCGATCCGGAAATAGCGGCGCTGATTGTGATCGCGCTTTCCTTACCTAGCAGTGAGGTAAAACAGGCAATTCAGGGTATCGGCGACGCCGAGATTGCCGATTTTAAGGCTGCTGAATGGGACATGAAGGTACGAATGGACAGCCTCGCTGCATTCTTCGAGATGGAGCTAATTATCGAGGATGGAGCCTCAATCCGTGCAGGCGACCTGTTTGACAGTTATAAAGATTTTTGTGAGGAAATCAAAAAGCCTGCGATGAGCCTGACAACTTTTTCACCAGGTCTGGAGAAGCTTTGCACTGAACTGCACCTGCCAGTCGTTCGCGATCGGAGTGGCCGTCACGTCACTTTTGCCGGTTTAAGGATGCGGGGCAAAAATGACAATCATCCAACTTACTCCCAGCAGTTAGCTGCCACTTGCAGGACTCCTGACAGCACCTGCAGCACTTCTGCAGGACTTAGTGCAGGACTTCCCCCCATACGGGATATAGGTTTGCAGGACTTGCAGGACTTATCCCCAAACATTTTGGGGAATTGTGAAAACACCGAAAAAACAGAAAGCGAACCAGAAAATCAAAATCAGGAAAACCAGGAAAAAGTAGAAGTAAAGAAAGTTGCCCCCTCAAGTCCTGCAAGTCCTGCAAGTCCTATACAGAATGAGGGTTTAAGTCCTGCACTAAGTCCTGCAGAAGTGCTGCAGAAGCCTGTACCAAGTCCTGCAAGTCCTAAAGCTGATATGTGCAAACCACTGCCAACAGACAGCGGGCTAAAAGGATGGCTGATGAATACCGCAAAGCGAAAGCAAGCGGCGATACCGAAAGAATGGAAAAGATAAGGAAATTTATTGAGAGTACCGATGGACTTCCCTTGAGGGGATTCTTCAAGCGAGCTCTTAATGGGACATCCCCCACGTCTCAGTCCGAACCGAAGCCTTCCCACATTTTTGAGAAAGGCGATCGGGTAGTGGTTAAGGATGTTGGCGGACTATATCACGGGGCGAGAGGGGTTATCGTCGATACTCATTCATACTCCTATCGCACGGGTCTACTGGTGAAATTTGATAAACCAGTCTCGTTCTGCGAGCAATTTGAGTTCATCGCCGGGGATTTGATGTATCTCCCCGAAAAGTAGTAGTCCCTGGTGTCGGCTCCCTACAGCCTGACTTTTTACGGTTTTTCACTTGTGTCACGTGAGTAAATACTTGACAGAACTAAAGCATCCGTGCCAAGCTATTAACAGTAAATCACGTGACACAAGTGAAATGACTAGAAATATTAATGACGCTAGCCTGGCTAACCTCAAACACTATGAGGGCAAATGGAAACACGGGCAAACTCGCACCATCCGAGTGCCGATCGCCTTAGCAGATCGGGTGCTGACTATAGCTCGACAGCTAGATAACAAAAAATCATTTGACACAAGTGATTTACCTGATGCTGCTACCTTGCTCAACAGCTTGAAAGCCAAGCGCAAGAAGTCTAAGTGCGACCAAGCGGACGTAGAAGCAATTTTGGATATGTTGGGTAGCCTGTTACCTTAACTGATGACGATCGCCCGGCACGGAAAGTAAAAAGCTAGGCTCACACTATGCAGATGATGTGAGTGAAGGTTTTTGGGTTCAGACCGATGAGTGATCGGGTTAAGCAAGAGAATCCTTTGGCACGGCAGAGGACGGGATAGCATTCTAAAGTTTAGCCGCCAACTGTAGGCGGCTACTTCTAAAAATGAAGGCTAGCGCAAACACGGTGTGGTGTAGGTAGAAGATTGATAGAAGAGTCCGCTTGTAAGCGGGTATCAAGTAAGAGACACTGGGACAGGTGAACAGGCAGTAGCAAAGGTAAAAATGCCCCAAAAATGGCTGTTTTGCTAGAGTGTTGATAGAAATTACACAATTAAAGGCTGAAAGTATTGGAAACAGTAAGGTTGCACAAATCTGCTGGGTTTTATGCTAATTTATCAATCAAAGTGATACGACTTCCCAAAAAAGAATGCAAAAGCAAGCTCTAAACCGATACAGCGTCAGTCATTTCCAATCTAAAATCTAAAATCTAAAATCTAAAATCTAAAATCTAAAATGGTATGATTTACTGCATCAATCCTCAATGCGAACAACGCGAAAATCCTGCTGCTGCTCAAAATTGTCAGGCTTGCCGCACGGATTTGTTAATTGCCGATCGCTATCGTATCCTTAAACCAGTGCGATCGCCCAATCCCGCACGCCCCACAGACATCTTTGAAGTCGAAGATTTGGGAACCGGGGAAAACGAATGGGGCACTGTCAAAATTTTAAAAGTCTTGAAACACACCCACAATCACGATTTAGTTCGCTTGTTCAAGCAAGAAGCGCGAGTTTTGATTTGGCTGGCCGGAAAGGGATCAGTTCCCCAAGTCGAACCTGACGGTTATTTCCAAATTAAACTCCCCCATAACTTCCAGAAATTGTCTTGTTTGGTGATGGAAAAAATTAGCGGAGAAAACTTGGCAGAATTCTTAACTAAAAAACAGTACGTTTCTCAAAAGCTCGCTCTTGATTGGCTGCAACAAATGACTAATATTTTGCAGGAAATCCACAAATATCATGTAGTGCATCGGGATATTAAGCCATCCAACCTGATGGTTGAAGCCAATGGAAAATTGAGATTAATTGACTTCGGCGCTGCCTCAGAAGCAGATATAGATACCGCACCCATAGGTTCTGCTGGATACGCCGCACCGGAACAAATTCTAGGTAAAGCAGGCGTGCGATCGGACTTTTTTGCCCTAGGGCGTACTTTTGTACATTTATTAACAAGCATAGAGCCGATCGACTTTCCCGTTAATGGAAAAACTGGTAAAATTAATTGGAGGAACCAGGCTGTAGATATTGAGCCGTTACTTCTAGACTCGATCGACGAATTGATAGAACCGCTACCAGAAAACCGGCCTGAAAATACCCAACTTATTTTAGAAAAATTAAAAATTCACGACGCAGACCCCCTGAAAGAGGGGGACGCAACATCGCTTCAATAAATCTCTTCCAACCTGCGAAAATCCCGCTCAACTTCCGCCCACAAAGCCCGATTGTGAGGGTCAGTTTTCACAGCCTTTTTCAAATAAATTCTCGCCTTATCAACCTGCTTTTCTCCGATCAAATGCCGTCCCCAGCGCTGATAGGCGATCGCCTGCCACTGACGCACCTCCAAATCTTCGGGAACCCGCTGGGCCAAACCCTCAATCAAGGCGATCGCCCGTGGGAACCTCTGATATTTCAGCAACTGCTGCAATTCAACATAAGCATCTTGCTTTAACTTTTGTTCCGCAGCCGACAAATCCGCATGAGATTGATCGGGCGGGTCTTTTCGAGTCACTTTCACTGCCTGCGGTTGAGCTTTCACCTCCTGATCCGGCGGTGTCCAACTAGGCGGCACAGTTGAATTGGCAACTTTCGACTCCGCAACATGGTGAGGGGCAACCTCCACCAGGAACTTATAAGCCTCAGTAATAGCAATAAACTTATTCTTAGCCTGTTCGTTTCCCGGATTCACATCGGGGTGATACTGTCTGGCTAACTGCCGATAAGAGGCTTTAACTTGCGATAAACTCGCACCAGACCTCAATCCTAACTGTCGGTAATAATCTGCAATATCCATTTAGCATGAATGAGCGTTGATAATTCCATTAAATATGGCAGAATCCTTAAATGTAAAGATTCTGCCAAAATTTACTGCGAACTAGGTTTTAGTGCGAGGGTTGCCCGCACTACGGTCGCGAAAAAACAACTTACGGACGCTCTTCGATCACTCTGTCAATCAAGCCGTATTCCTTGGCTTCCTCAGCGGACATGAAATAGTCGCGATCCATGTCCTTCTCGATTTTCTCGATCGGCTTGCCAGTATTTTTAGCGTAGATATTATTGAGTTCGTGGCGCAGCCGCAGAATCTCTTTCGCCTCAATCTGAATATCCGTTGCTTGTCCCCGCGTGCCCCCAGAAGGCTGGTGAATCATGATTCGCGAATGAGGCAAAGCTAACCGTTTGCCTTTCGCACCGGCAGCTAACAGGAAAGAACCCATCGAAGCAGCCAAGCCCACACAAATCGTCACCACGTCCGATTTAATGTGCTGCATGGTATCAAAAATAGCCATGCCTGCCGACACCATTCCGCCTGGGGAATTGATGTACAAAATAATATCCTTACCTGAATCTTCCGAATCAAGATAGAGCATCACAGCGATGATTTGATTGGCAATTTCATCGTCAACGTCCCTGCCCAAGAAAATAATCCGTTCCCGGTAGAGGCGATCGTAGATATTAATCCACTGAGTATCATAACCACCCGGCATTTTGTAGGGAACTTTTGGCACACCTATAGGCATAATTCGGAACTCCGTTTAGTTGGTAATTGGCGATCGGGCAATTGGGCATCGGGCAATTGGGCATCGGGCAATTGGGCATCGGGCATTGGTAATTAGGAATCGGTAATTGGGAATCGGTAATTGGGAGTTGTTAGCCATAAAAAGACTATTGAATAACTAATCAGGGTAAAAACTACTAGCCATTAACCCTTAATTCTTACTCATGCCACATTCCCCATTCCCCATTCCCCATTACCCATTACCCATTCCCCATTCCCCATTCCCCATTCCCCATTCCCAGTTAGATGACTCCTGCAGGCAGCGGTTTCGGCAATTCTTCCGAACTTTCAAGAACGCGATCGATCAAACCGTATTCTTTAGCTTCCTGGGGCGTCATGTACAGCAACCGATCCATATCTTTAGTAATCTTTTCGATCGGTTGGCCAGTACAGCTTGCAAAAATCTCAAGCATCGTCGCTTTATTTGCCAGCACTTCCTTAGCCCGAATTTGAATGTCGCTTGCTTGACCCCGCGTGTAAGCCTTGGGTTGGTGCAACACAATCGAAGCGTGCGGCAAACTCGCCCGAAAGCCTTTTGTACCAGCCGCTAACAGCATCGCAGACATCCCCATTGCCGAACCGAGGCAAATAGTGTGCACAGGCGGCTTAATGTACCTGATCGTATCGCAGATAGCGAAGGCTTCTGTTTCAAAGCCGACGGGTTCGCCACTGTAACCAGAAGTGCCGGTCGAGTTGATGTAGATTTTGATCGGCTTATCCGGGTCTTCGTACTGCAAGAACAACAGTTCAGCGATAATCAGTTCTGTTACCGCAGGCACCAGAGGCATCCCCAGATAAACGATCCGCTCCTTCAGCAACAGGGATGGCAAATCGGGAGGTGGCGTCCGAGAGTTCCCTTCCCCGTAGTATGGCGATTGCACAGCTTTAATTGGTGTGTTCATATAACCGAAATGTTGCCTGAACTGATGGAGCTATTCTTAAAGAAATACTAACGCAATCTTTAGGTATCCCGCATGAAAGTTAGTTTGCTCCCGGTTTTAAACGACCCTAACCTTGACGCTGCCGCGCCCTCGACCCAGCGCCAGCTAGCGATTTCAGTATCTGCGATGGCAAGCTCGATCGACTCCAGCGTACCCTTAAACCTGTGCCTGATTCTCGACCACAGCGGTTCGATGGGTGGACGCCCCTTGGAAACCGTCAAACAAGCCGCCGGACGGTTGCTAGACAGGTTGAAGCCCGGGGATCGCTTTTGCGCGGTGGCTTTCGATCATAAAGCCAAAGTCCTCGTCCCCAATCAAATTGTGGGAGACGCCAGTAGCATTAAACGGCAAATTGAGCAATTGCGATCGGCCGGTGGCACAGCAATTGATGAGGGCATTAAGTTAGGTATTGAAGAGTTGGGCAAAGGCAAAAAAGAAGCTATATCTCAGGCATTTCTGCTGACTGACGGCGAAAATGAACACGGCGACGACAGCCGCTGTTTGAAGTTGGCTAAATTGGCTGCTGACTACAACATGACTTTAAATTCTCT
Organism: Microcoleus sp. AT3-D2; assembly: GCF_036705715.1. Lineage (NCBI taxonomy): Bacteria > Bacillati > Cyanobacteriota > Cyanophyceae > Oscillatoriales > Microcoleaceae > Microcoleus > Microcoleus sp. AT3-D2. The sequence continues at coordinate 6,115 of NZ_JAUBVE010000031.1, forward strand.
GGGATTTGGCGATAACTGGAACCAGGATATTTTGGAAAAGATTGCTGACGCTGGCGGCGGTGCTCTGGCTCACATTCAGCGTCCCGAAGATGCGGTTGACGAGTTTAGCAAACTATTTACTCGTATCCAAGGTGTAGGTTTGACTAATGCTTATTTGCTATTTTCACTGATGCCAAAAGTACGGTTAGCCGAACTCAAACCGATCGCCCAAGTTGCCCCTGATACGATCGAATTACCGGTACAGCAAGAGGGCGATCGTTTTATGGTGCGCCTGGGAGATTTAATGAAGGATATAGAGCGAGTAGTTTTGGCTAATATTTATATTGGACAGTTGCCCGAAGGTACACAGGCGATCGGGCAATTGCAAATTCGCTACGACGATCCGACTGTCGGTCAAAGTTTGCTTTCCGATCCCGTTGCAGTTTCTGCTAATGTCTTAAAAGTTTATCAGCCGGCACTTAACCCAATGGTGCAGCAGCACATTTTAGCTTTGGCTAAATACCGCCAAACTCAACTCGCAGAAACTAGATTGCAACAGGGCGATCGAGCCGGTGCGGCAACGATGCTGCAAACGGCTGCTAAAACTGCTCTGCAAATGGGCGATAAAAGTGCCGCAACTGTGCTCCAAACCTCTGCTACTCGTTTGCAGTCTGGCGAACAATTGAGTGAAGCCGATCGCAAGAAAACTCGGATTGCTTCTAAAACTATTTTGAAGTAATCGCGCGATTTGAAATTTTCAATAATTTTAAATTGGGCGATCGGACAATTTGGCGATGCGAAATCGCCCCTACAAAAACGAAACCCGCCTAGGCGCGGGTTTCAATATTCTGAGTCTCGCCTGCAAAAAGCCAAAGTCAGTGTATGCCGATTGTTTCAAGCTGTGGATCATGTAGAAGCTCGATCGTTTAGAATGTTTGTATCACCTATCAAGAGTGCTTGTATGAACCAGACAATATCTGATAAAGTACGCTGGACTACCGCCGATTTAGAACTATTGCCCGATAACGGCGATCGTTACGAAATTATTGATGGAGAGTTATTTGTGACTAGAGCACCGCATTGGGGTCATCAACAAGCTATAGGCAACCTCTACCAAGAACTTAATACTTGGTCGCGAGAGACTAATTTAGGACGAGCAGGAATAAATCCAGGTATCATTTTCACGGATGCTGATAACGTTATTCCTGATGTAGTTTGGGCCAGCAATGAACGCTTGGCTATCTTGCTAGACGAAGCAGGCCATTTAACCGCCGCACCTGAGTTAGTTGTTGAAGTATTGTCCCTCGGTGCAGACAATGAAAGACGGGATAGAGATTTGAAACTCAGACTCTATTCGGTACGAGGAGTACAGGAATACTGGATTGTGAATTGGCGGTTGCAGCAAATAGAAGTTTATCGCAGGGAACAAGCAAGTTTAAGGCTCATTGCTACGCTGTTGAGCGCTGATGAATTGACCTCGCCTTTGTTACCTGGTTTTAGTTGCTCTGTCGCTCGAATTTTTGCTTAGATTTATGAAACACTTTTACCGGGCGATCGGCATTTTAGGATTTGTTACCGTTTTGGGTTGCATATCCCCTGCCATTCCAGCAGAGTCAGCGCCAATACTCATCGTTCAAAATCCTGCTGAAGACTTATTTAATAGCGCTTTAGCCAAATCAGAGGCTGGAGACATTCAAGGGGCGATCGCCGATTACACCGAAGCCATCCGCCTCAACCCCAACTACGCCAAAGCCTACAACAAACGCGGCATCATCCACGGCCGCAATCTCAAAGATTATCCAGCAGCTAAAGCAGATTTCGATCGCGCCATTGAAATTAACCCTAACTACGGCGACGCCTACTACAACCGCGCCAGAGTCCGCGAGTTCTTAGAAGACAAACCGGGGGCGATCGCCGATTATCAAAAAGCAGCCGAAATCTATCAAAAAGATGGCAATACCAACGATTATCAAGATGCTATCAAGCATATTCAAATGCTGCAAGAATAGAGTGCTTTTGAAAACATAGTATAATACCTGCGATCTGCGTTCATCCGCATTGATCTGCGGTTAAACATTCCAAATCCACCATTCAAAAAATGCCCGAAACTTCCACTGTCACCGTCACCGTACCCGCCACAACCGCCAACCTAGGTCCCGGATTCGACTGCATCGGCGCCGCTTTAAGCCTCTACAACCGCTTCCAATTCTCCCGACTAGAACCCTCAGCAACCGAGAAACTAAAAATTACTGTTACGGGTGAAGAAGCAGCCAAAGTCAAGACAGACGACAGCAATCTCGCTTATCAAGCTTTTCTCAAGTTATACGATCGCCTCAACCAATCGCCGCCGCCTGTAGCCATACATATAGATATGCAAGTGCCGCTGGCTAGAGGTTTAGGGAGTTCCGCCACAGCTATTGTCGGTGGGTTAGTCGGTACAAATGAGTTAGCCGGTGCGCCTTTGAGTCAAGTGGAAGTGATGCAATTGGCGATCGAACTTGAAGGACATCCCGACAACGTTGTCCCCGCTTTACTGGGAGGATGTCGCCTCGCTGCTAGCAATACACCAAGCGGTTCCTGGGAAATTTGCGATATTCCCTGGCATCCGAATATTGTGCCGGTGGTAGCCATTCCCGATTTTGAACTGTCTACAGCCGAAGCCCGCAAAGTTTTGCCAGCAGATTACAGTAAGGCTGACGCGATTTTTAATGCGGCACACCTGGGTTTGCTGGTGCGGGCTTTGGAAACTGGCAATGAAAACTGGCTGCGCTGCGCCCTCCAAGACAAAATTCACCAACCTTATCGGCAATCTCTGATTAAGGGATATGAAGCAGTGCAACAAGCTGCCCTGAATGCAGGGGCCTATGAAATGGTAATTAGCGGTGCCGGGCCAACGCTTTTAGCTTTAACGGATGTGGCTAATGCTGAGGCGGTTGAGAAAGCGATGGCGGCTGCTTGGGGCGAATTTGGGGTAAAGGCTGAGGTAAGGGCGATCGGCCTCGATACTAAAGGCGCACAAGTCTCCCTTTAGTTATTCCACTCCTAGACACACAACATCTACATAACCGTGTTTTGTAGGGGCAATCTCCCGTGGTGGCCCCTCTCGATGGAATTATTCATATTTCTATTCTCTTCCTCTCTCCTTCAAATCTCTTGAATATCAACTCAAGTCTCTTTTCGATTACTTCTGCCATTCCCTCTACAAAATTTTACCTTAAAAAATTGCAGTCATTGTAGGGGCGGATTCACAAGAATTTCCCGCTAAAACCAACAAATTTAAAAACCCGCCCCACCAACTGTAAATACTGTTAATTAAGTGTGACGCAGCGGAATTTCTATCTGAATTTTAGTGCCTTTACCCGGTTCGGAAAAACACTTGAACTCTCCTTTGTGCTGCTCTACAATTATCCGATAGCTGAGAGCAAGTCCCGATGATATGGGTGGTTCTGCAGGTTTTGCTCCCAAAAATGGCTCAGAAATTTGGGCTGTGATATCTTTGCTATGTGCGATGTCGTTATCAGCAATCTCAATCGAAATTCGCTGAGCATCGACCACCTGAGTGGTAATCAAAATCACAGGCTTAAATTTGATGGATTCCAACTCTTCCAACTCTTGAGCCGACTCTTCCAAAACATCGATCGCGTGATTGATGATATTCAGAAAAGCTTGATTGAGCAGACCTGCATAACACTCAATTTGTGGCAAATTGCCGAATTCTTTCATCACCTTGATGTCTCGCCTTCCCTCGCGCGCTGGCAAGCGGTGCTGTAACAACAACAGAGTATTTTCTAAACCGTCGGAAACATCGAATAACTGCCAGCCCGATCGATCGCTGCGGGAAAAATCCTGTAGCGACAAAATTATTTGGCGGATGCGATCGCTCCCGGTACGCATGGAACTCACAATTTTTAATAAATCGTCGAGTACGAATTCCACATCCATATCTTGTTGTTTTTGCAGAATTTCCGCTCCGGGATTGACTAGCTCTTGTTGATACAATCGCAGTAGTTCAATTAAATCGGTCGTGTAGCTTTGGACGTGAGTGAGATTGCTGTAAATAAAAGTAATTGGGTTATTAATTTCGTGGGCTATCCCAGACACCAATTCGCCCAAACTAGACATTTTTTCACTTTGCAGAATTCGCTCGCGCGACAGTTGCAATTCTTGCTGTGTTAACTCCAACCGCGCCCTCAACTCGTGCGATCGCTTAGACGCCCGCACCCGCGCCAATAATTCCTGCTTAACTATCGGTTTAAACAGAAAATCGTCAAAGGGCACATCCAATTCTTGAATTTCGTCAAATTGCTCCGGTGTTGTCAGCAGAATAAAATAGGCTGCCGCCAATTCTCGTGAAGCGAAGCTATCCCGTAGGGAATCGGCTTTCACCAGCCGGCACACCTCCAAAAAGTTGATTTGAGGCGAAGTCCCGTCGCAAATTATCGCATCGGGGGACAATTCCCTCGCCAATTCTAAACTCTCCTTATCGTCGGGAACGACTCTCACCTGATGTCCCTCTTGGCTGAGTAACTCTTGGACAACTTGAAAAGTCACAGTATCCGCGATGATCGCCAGAATCTTTGCCATACTTCTACCAACTCCACAAATTACTTTTTAGGATACAACCGCTAGAATTGCGCTGACAGATTTAAAATTCCAAAATAGTTCAATTACATCAAAAAACAGCCCATGCCCGCTCCCTCAAAACCCAAAATAGCCCATACCATTTTAGATTTTATGTTTTAAAGTAAAAAATTGGGAATAACTTACCGTATAATAATAGTTGGGAGCTTGCCTACAGTTGCATATCTTTTGGGGACTGGTATCACGAGAAGGTATAATTTTAGACGGGCAATGCAAAAATGCAAATTTTCTCCTTCGTAATTAATGTTACATCAGAGCTTTCTGCCGAAAGACTGCTGAGGGCGATCGCAGATACTTTCTCAAATTGCGCCAGGAAACAATAAAAAACTTTAAAATCAATTAATAGTATCGTTAAATTCACCTTCTCGGTCAGCGCCTGAGAATGCCAATTACCAAAACCACCTCAACTTTGATTCAAGCCGAAACACTAGAACTATTAGAATGGCCGCGCCTGTGTCAGCACTTGGCTACCTTCGCGGCCACCAAACTCGGCGTCGCCGCCGCCCTCGACCTCGCAATCCCGGCAACTCAAGCTCAAACAGCCGAACTCCTAGCCCAAACTCAGGAAACTTATCAGTTAGAGAGCCGCGCTGGCGGTGCTTTGAGTTTTGAAGGAATCCAAGACATCGGCACTTCCCTGCAGCGAGCCGAACTCCAAGGTTTGCTCAGCGGCGAAGAATTGCTGGCAATTGCTACTACCCTCGCCGGAGCAAGGCAATTGCGCCGGATAATTGACTCTCAGGCAGATGTGCCGACGCTCAAAGAACTGGCTGCCCAATTGCGGACTTATCCCGAACTAGAGCAAGAAATCCATCGCTGTATAGACGATCGCGCTCAAGTAGCAGACAGAGCCACTCCTAAATTAGCAGGAATTAGAGTTCAAATGCGACAGTTGCGCGATCGCATTTATCAAATATTGCAGGGGATTTTGCAGCGCCAATCCAACGCCGTACAAGAACAGCTAATTACCCAAAGAAGTGGACGCTTTGTCATTCCCGTCAAAGCTCCCCAAAAAGATGCCATACCGGGCATCGTTCACGACTCCTCGGCCAGCGGGGCGACACTCTACGTAGAACCCCACAGCACTGTCAATCTTAACAACCAAATGCGGCAGTTTCTCAGGCAAGAACAAGCCGAAGAAGAAGCAGTACGCCGCGCCCTCACCGAGCAAGTCGCAGCAGTAAAACCCGATTTAGATAGATTGGTGGTTGTAGTTACAACTTTAGATTTAGCGGCCGCTAAAGCGCGTTATAGTTTTTGGTTGCAAGCAAACCCTCCGAAATTTATCGAATTGGGAGAGCCAGAATTAGCACCAAAAACTCCTGAGAAAGAAGATGAGGAAAAAGAAGAAAAAGAAGATGAGGAAAACTCAGAAAACAGTCAATTATTAATTCGCAACCTGCGATCGCAAATTACCCTGCGCCAGTTGCGCCATCCTTTATTAGTTTGGCAGCAACAGCACGAGCAAGGCTTTCCAGTCGTGCCGGTCGATTTAACGATCGGGCCGCACATCCGCGTCGTCGCCATTACTGGCCCCAACACTGGCGGCAAAACAGTCACCCTCAAAACCTTGGGCTTGGCAGCTTTAATGGCGAAAGCAGGAATGTTTGTTGCCGCCCGCGAACCCGTAGAATTGCCTTGGTTCGACAATATTTTGGCTGATATTGGTGACGAACAATCTTTGCAGCAAAGTTTGTCTACTTTCTCCGGCCATATCCGCCGCATCAGCCGCATTTTAGAAGTTTTAGGCAATAAATCGCAGGCTGAAGGGGAAGAAAATTCAAACATTCCAATTACTAATACTTCGGCTACTTCGGATTCTCTCAGTACAAGTACGCTCAGTACAAGTTCCCCAGGCCCCATACTTGGGCTACGCACTTCAACGGAGCTCAGTACAAGCTCAGCACAAGTGCCCCATGCCCCATGCCCCATCCCCCATGCCCCATCCCCAATTCCCAAATCTTTAGTTTTGTTAGACGAAGTAGGAGCGGGTACAGACCCCTCAGAAGGCAGTGCATTGGCGATCGCCCTGTTGAAATACCTCGCCCAACATTCCCTATTAACAGTTGCAACTACCCACTTTGGCGAACTCAAAGCCCTCAAATATCAAGACTCCCGTTTTGAAAATGCCTCAGTAGAATTTGACGACAATTCCATGCAGCCAACCTATCGCTTGCTGTGGGGAATTCCCGGACGTTCCAACGCCCTCACCATTGCCAAAAGACTCGGTTTGCTAGCATCCATAGTCGATGAAGCTCAAACCTATGTCGGGGGAGCATCTCAAGATGTCAATCAAGTGATTGCTGGACTCGAAGCACAGCGCCGGAAACAGGAAACCAAGGCCAGAGAAGCAACTCAACTGCTACACCAAACCGAAAAACTGCACAGAGAAGTGTCTCAAAAAGCAGCCGCTTTGCAAGAGCGGGAGCGAGAACTAAAAATAGCTCAGGAAGTGGCAGTAAATGAGGCGATAGGGTCGGCAAAATCAGAAATTGCTCAAATCATTCGTCGCTTGCAGTCGGGCAACCAGACGGCTCAAAATGCCCAACAAGCGACAGAAACCTTAAATCAAATTTCTGAAAAACACCTGCCCTCTCGCCAACAACCGGCTAAACCCAAACCGAGTTTTATGCCGAAAGTGGGCGATCGCATCCGCATTCCCAGCTTGGGCCAAACCGCCGAAGTCCTCAGCGGCCCCGACGCTAACGAAGAGTTGAGCGTCCGGTTTGGGATTATGAAAATGACTGTCAAACTGGGAGAAATTGAATCCCTCGACGGTCAAAAACCGGAAACTAAAGCTCAATTAGCCAAGGTAGCAGCCCAAGCCCAAGCAATCGCTACGGCTAAAGCTAAGCAAGCAGCGGCGGAACCTGCAAAACCCAATCCCGAAATTGCCATTCGCACTGCTAATAATTCGATCGACCTACGGGGTGCGAGAGTCTCAGACGCGGAAATCGAAATAGACAGAGCTCTTTCCAAAGCCGTGGAATACGGAGTGCTGTGGATAATTCACGGCAAAGGTACCGGACAGTTGCGGCGCGGGGTTCACGAGTTCCTCGCGAATCACCCGCAGGTTTCCCGCTTTGATCTCGCCAGTCAAAAAGAAGGAGGCGCAGGTGTGACGATCGCTTATTTACATTGATTTGTGGCATCCCGTGGCGTAGCATGGTTAGGGGTGAAAATCTATGGGTTTTGCTGATTGCGATCGATCGAACTTGAAACGGCAACTTTTAACCCGCAACTCCGTCCAGCAGTTAGGATTGCCGGAATCAAAGCAACGAGCTATGGAGACAAATTAACAGATATGCTGTTGCCCACAGGCCGCAAAGCTTTAATCACCGCATACTGTTTGATATCCTGCCTCAACCTGTCTTAATTTCCCGTGCTGAAGCCATGCGCTCGACCGTAAAGTCATCCGCTCCTACAAACGAAACGGGCCAATCTCCCAACTGGGCAGAATTGACCCAAAAAGCACCAGAACCTACCCAGTTGGACAACATTAAAGCCCAACTGGATTTAGTGCTGTTAGCCCTAGAAGCACTGGCAGAAATTGGCTCAGAGGCGATGCTCAAGGTAGCAGCCGAACTGAATTTAGAGCCAATGGTAGCCGATCGGGTAGCTTTGTGGCGGCTGCGCCAATCTAACCCGCTGCGGAAAGGCCACGGAGGGCGCAAAAAACTCGATGTGGAGGAAGCTCGATCGCTCGTTTTGATAAGCTGTGATTTGGCAAAACAGCACCAAGCTTTAATCCGCCGCGCTGTTGCTTTGCTCGAACAAATGGCAGAGCAAAACCGCGAACCTCACACAATCGCTTTGCTGGGAGATTATATTGACAGGTTCAGCAACACTTATGGCTCGCGCATGGAAGATGCAGAAAATTTATCGGCCCGAGAGTTGACTGATTTGGCCCTCAAACTCCTGATCGATTTGCTGTTTTACAGCAGTCCCGGCGGCCACCGCCGCCTCTGGCTGGCTCTTCTAGACCGTGCTAAAAATTAAACAACGGTCAACAGTCAACAGTCAACAGTCAACAGCCAACAGTCAACAGCCAACAGTCAACAGTCAACGGTCAACAGTCAACACTCAGCAGTCAACACTCAGCAGTCAACAGTCAACAGTCAACAGTCAACAGCCAACAGACTTTCTGCTATGGTTCTCAAACGGTACACGCCCCCCACTTGCACGCTGGAAATCACAGCCAAAAGTTCGCCTCTATCTCGCTGGGCGGGCCAACCGGTGTTTAAATCTTTAAGTTTTGAGCTGCGACTCGACGACCCCAGGCTGCCAGATACCCAACACGTTACTCTCAGGGGCGATCGAATTCAACTCGAAACCCTCCACGAAGCTGTTAGCAACTACGTCCAAAACTTGCTCAGCGAATCCCGCGATTGGGAAAACAACCTCAACTCTCAAACCAACCTTACCGCAGCAGGCCCAGACTCCCCAGAAGTCGCGCATAATGCCGTTATATTCGATCGATCCGTCAACACTTCCGAACTAGCAACTTCCAACCCCTACTCTCTCCCAACTTCCTACCTTCCGGTTCCCCCCCGCTTAGAGCCCCGCGGCTTACTCGCCCACAACTTGTTTTTAGGCTCTTTGAGCGCCGCAGAATCCGGGCCAGTAGTTCCCTTGAGCACCCTGCAACTGTTTGACTTGGCCACAGCATTAGATGACTGCGCCGCCGAAGTGATGGCGCTTCCCAACCTCAACCGCGATCCCCAACGGTCGCTGTCCTCACCCTGGCTCAAGGTCGCAGCAATAATGGTCGCCAGCGCGGGCCTGACGACAGGAATTATCAAAATGCTCGATCGGGCCGCCACATCCCCGCAAACCGCCACAGCCCCCGCCACAGACCGCGCCAATCCACAACTGAGTACCGCTCCCGGAAACCCCCAGTTAGCTGCCGGCCTCTCCCCCAGTCCAGTTCCCGCCCTACCGACACCCCCAGCACCAACACCCGCAGCCACACCTGGTTTACCGCCCCTGCCGCCCCCGCCCATCAACACCGCTGCCTCCCCCAGCCCCAGCTTGCCTCCCATCGCCCTCGCCCCAACTCCCCCCACCAACAGACCCAGCCCCATCCAGCAGCCACCCCTGCTATTTCCCCCCAACGGCAGCGCAGCCAGCGCCCCACAGAGCGCCCCAGCTTTGCCTCAAGGGCAAACAATCACTATTCCCGCCCCCGAAGAACCGCCCATTTTCGCCCCCCAAGCACCTGCACCAGTACCCTACGTGCTGCCCCCCCTACCACCGAGACTAGCTCCCGCCGTACCGCCCCCCCTGCCGCCCTCCCTGTCTGCTTCCCGATTTCCCGTTCCCCCGCCGCAGCCCTTCCCCAGCCCCATCGAGCCGATTGTCCCCCCAGCCAGTACCGAACTCCCAGCCCTTGAGGACGCTCAACCAAACGCTGAGTCTGAGGATAACAACCAGGCCGCGGCGAGCAAAAAAAACCGCACTTTATTTGATACAATTCCTCAAGTTTCAGAAGCTAGAACTTACTTTGAGGAACGCTGGAAGCCTCCTGAAGGAATGGAACAAACTTTGGAATACAGCGTGCTGATCGATGAAACTGGGTCAGTTCAAAGTATTGTGCCGATGGGAAAAGCAGCAGCAGATTATATCGAGCAAACTAATATGCCATTAGCGGGCGAGCCGTTTGTTTCTGCCGTTTCTAATGGAAAAAACCCTAAAATTCGAGTGGTTTTACGACCGAACGGTCGAGTACAAACCTTTTTAGAAGAGAGTGATTAAATGCTCTTAAACACATTATCCAGATGCGAAATCCCGGTTAATTGCTAATCTTAAACAAGTTCAAAAAAAATCAATTTTTAACGGCGGTCGCAGCACCCAGCGTATTGACATTTGCTCATGTTTGTGCTGCCAATATCTCTTTACCCGTGTGGGCAGACTCACCATTGACAAAAGTTGCTGACACTCGTCAACCCGTGCTCATTGCACACCCTACAAACTTCCAGTAGTCATAAATATGTAGTGGTGGCTGGTAGTTGCCAACTAAAATCCCAGCTATTTTCAAGTTAAAACCTAAAAAAATAGATGTCATAGCTTTAGAAAAGCTGATTAAACCTATTAATTGTTTTTATTGATTAAACTGCTCACAAATGTTATTCTTTGAAAATAAACAATTTCGTAGGTTGGTGTAAATTAACTGGCTATGGAATATTTTTTGAATTTCTTAAATCGCCGACCTTGTTGTCCCTATTGCCAAGGGCAACAAACCATAAAAAATGGCAGTACCCACAACAAAAAACAAAAATTTAAGTGCAAACAATGTGGCAAGCAGTTTGTTGAGCATTCAACAAAAAAGAAAATTTCTCAAGAAACTAAGAATTTAATAGATAAACTTCTTTTAGACAAAAATTCTCTCGCTGGAATTGCTCGTTCGGTCGGGGTTTTTCCAACTTGGCTGCAAAATTATGTAAATAATAAATACGCCCAAACGCCTGGAAAACTCAACGTTTCAGAGAAAGCTAAAGGAAAATTAATCATTGAATGTGATGAATTAGGGTATTTGGAAAGAAAAAAAGATAATCAACAATGGGTCTGGCTGGCTATAGACAGAAAAACCAGAGAGATTGTTGGAGTTTATATTGGAGATCGCAGCCGGATATCGGCACAAAAGCTTTGGGAATCTTTGCGGCCTGTTTATCGACAATGTGCGGTTTGCTATACGGATTTTTGGGTATATTATGAAAAAGTTATTGCCTCAAAACGTCACAAACCCATTGGCAAAGAAAGTGGTAAAACCAGTCATATTGAAAGGTTTAATAATACTTTACGCCAACGAGTTTCAAGACTTGTAAGGCGAACTCTTTCTTTATCAAAAAACTTAGAAAATCATCTTGGAGCCATTTGGTATTTCATTCATCACTATAATGAATGTAGAGCCGGGTAATATCCCCGATCACTACATATTTATGACTACCCCATTTTTTATGGTTTGTTGCCCTTGGCAATAGGGACAACAAGGTCGGCGATTTAAGAAATTCAAAAAATATTCCATAGCCAGTTAATTTACATCAACCTACGAAATTGTTTATTTTCAAAAAATAACATTTGTGAGCAGTTTAATCAATAAAAACAATTAATAGGTTTAATCAGCTTTTCTAAAGCTATGACATCTATTTTTTTAGGTTTTAACTTGAAAATAGCTGGGATTTTAGTTGGCAACTACCAGCCACCACTACATATTTATGACTATCTAAAATCCCTCCAATTCTAAGGGGAAAATTACAGTGAAGGAAGAGCCAACTCCTACTTCAGAAACTAATTCGATTTTACCTTGCAAGAGGTTGACTAATCGAGCGACTATTGCTAGCCCTAAGCCGGTACTGTCAGGCATCACAGAACCCAGGGAGTTGTTGCCCCGAAAAAATGGCTGAAAAATCCGATCGCAGTCTTCTGAAGCAATGCCAATTCCTGTATCGGTGATGCAGATACTCCAATGTTGGTCTGGCAATAATTCGGTTTTTATGGTAATAGTACCAGCTTGGGTGTAGCGAATGGCGTTGCTCGCCAAGTTGGTGATAATTTGCTGCAAGCGCAAGTAATCTGTCATAACTTGATCGAGAACCGGATCGCAGTCAACTGCCATCTCTAAATTTTTTGCTTTGGCTAAAGGCTCGAGTATTTCGACAACAGTGCCGATCGCCGATCGCACATTTGTCGCAGTTAGCTGCAAATTTATGCGTCCCGCGTCGTACCGCGAGATTTCGAGAGTATCGTTAATTAATCTAAGTAATAGTCGGCCGTTGTTGAGGACTTTATCAATATGTGCCAAATTGGGAACCGAATCTTTAACTCTAGGATTGTTTCTTTGGCGCAAAAACAATTCTGAGTAACCAATAATAGAGGTGAGGGGAGTTTTCAATTCGTGAGCTAAGTGAGATAGATTCTCTTGACTGGCGCGAAGTAAGCGAGTCAGCTCTTGATTTGTAAGTTGCAATTGGTTGTGCAAGTCCTGTAGTTCTTGGAATCTTCCCTGGGTATAGGTTTGGAAACAGTCAGCAATTGCTTCGTCGAGGGCAGTGTCAATTAAGCGATAAGCTCGGTTCACTTCAGCGGCTGAGCCTTTTAGCAATTCTGGCTCTAAAGCATCGAAAATTACCCTCCGCAGCAAGCGGTATTCCCGCGCAATTTCTTCGGCATCGTAGCCTTGTTGTGCCCTGACACTCCCGTGGTCTAAACTTTCTTGTATGACTGCCCGAAAGTCGCTGTCTTCTGATTCGGACAGCATAGTTACGATCGCTTGCAGTACGATGGGAAGGCTGTCGCGCACGGAATCGTAGGTGAGTTGCTTGGCGGTGCCGATTTTCTCGTCGCCCCGAACAGCTTCGATCCAGTTTTCGGTAATTATATCAATTTTATCTTGTAGGGCTTGGCTAAAATCTATCATTGCTTTTATAGAAATTAAGTAAGCGATCGTATTTTATATTTCTAGATTACTTTAATAATTAACTTTTTGAATTTTCTCTCAACTTTTGGGTTCTGCCGCACTCAAATAGCTACTCCTAAAGACATATTGACAATATAATAAGCTCGTGATAGCTTATGTTAAATCGGCTTAAAAAGTCAAGCCTAATTCAGCACTGCGCGATCAAACCAAGCGTGTGGCTGGAGCGGAGGAACCAATTTTCGGGGCGAATCTCTAGAGAATTAAAAAGCAAAGTTAAAAATTGCCAAATTTGAGTGTAATTTTTGATTTTGAAATCTTTAGAGAAGGACATCTCTCAGTCCTAGCCCGTCAGCTAACTTCGCAGGCATTGAGAAGAGACTGAAAAGCCAACTTTCTGAACAAGATAGTTTGGCTTCGTCAGTGTCTCAGGTTGGTATTGTTCAAGATTCTTGTACCTGCCCTGACTCTGAAGGAGTTTGAAATGTTCATACAGCTTAATTTATCTGCGATCGCAGTTGCAGGAGTTGCAACGTGGAAGCGGGTAAAACCCGTTGTCATCCGAGATGCAGTTTTGTTGCCGGCGGCTGGTTTTTTGGGAATTCTTGGTGTGTGGTGGATTGTTGCCAGCTTCAAAAGCGATTTGATTCCCACTCCGTATCAGGCGTTAGTCGCTAATTTAGATTACATATTGCATCCATTTTACCAGCGCGGGCCTGGAGATTTAGGCATTGGCTGGCTGCTGCTAGCAAGTTTGCGTAGGGTGTTGGTGGGATTTTTTCTGGGTGCAGCAGTTGCGATTCCCGTAAGATTTCTCATCGGGATGTCGAAACCAGCAATGATGGCGCTCAATCCGCTGATCCAAATCTTCAAACCAGTGTCGCCGCTAGCTTGGCTGCCCATAGCTTTATCAATTTTTAATTTAGCAGATCCGTCGGTAATTTTTGTCATATTCATTACGTCTTTGTGGCCGACAATTATCAACACAGCTTTGGGAGTTTCTAGCGTTTCCAAGGATTATATGGATGTGGCGCGAGTGTTGGAAATGCCGCGCTGGAGGCGGATTACCAAGATAATTTGGCCTGCAAGTTTGCCATACATTTTTACAGGTTTGCGGATTAGTTTGGGGATTGCTTGGCTGGTGATTGTGGCAGTGGAAATGCTGACAGGCGGTGTGGGAATTGGCTTTTTTGTCTGGGATGAGTGGAGCCGTTTGAATCTGAGTTCGGTCTTTTTAGCGGTGTTTGTAATTGGCTTAACTGGATTGTTGCTCGACGCTGCTGTTGACAAAGTTCAGGAATTGGTAACGCATCGATCGGTCATTAATCATTAGTCAGTTTGCAGTTTGCAGTTGTTAGGAAAGCAGTTGTCAGTTGTCAACAGTTAACAGTTAACAGTCAACAGTCAACAGTTAACAGTTAACAGTCATTAGTCAAATTAAATATGAGTGATAAGTTTTCCACTGAATGGAACCGCCGAGAGTTTTTGCAAGGAATGGGCTCGGCGGCGGCGGGAATGGCTTTATCTAGTTGTGGAATTAGCGCGGATCGATCGGCAAAAGGACTCACAGAAGAAGCCTTAGCCGTAAAGCCGGTTGTCGATTCCCGAAGCTTAGAAAAACCCGATTTAACCGTAGGATACGTGCCGGTTAACGATTGTGCACCATTTGCGATCGCCTGGAAAAAAGGTTTTTTCCGCAAATACGGTTTAAACGTCCAACTCAACCGCGAAGCAAGCTGGGCAACCTCCCGCGACGGCCTAATCTTCGGCCGCCTCGACGCCTCCCCAGTCGTATCCGGCGCCGTCACAAACGCCCGAATTGGCGCGGAAGGAGCGCGGCAGGCACCCCTGTGCGCGGCAATGACAATTCACCGCCACGGCAACGCCATGACGATGAACAAAGCTATGTGGGATTTCGGTTTGCGCCCGTGGCACGAATATAACGGCAATTTTGAAGAATTTGGCAAACAATTTCGAGCCTTTTTTGACAGTCAGCCGTCGGAAAAAAGAGTTTGGGCAGTGGTTCTGAGTTCTTCGATTTACGAATACTTTGTCCGCTACATATCGGCGCCTGCGGGTGTCGATCCGTTCAAAGAATTTCGGGTAATTATTGTGCCGCCGCCGCAGATGGTAACTAATATCAGGATTGGCGCGATGCAGGCTTACATGGTAGCCGAACCTTGGAATACGCGGGCAATTCAAGGCAATTTGGGAGTGGGTTTTACCTTCGTGCAAGGCAAGGAAGTTTGGCTGGGATATCCCGATCGCCTTTTGGGAGTAATGGAATCATTCATTGAGGAAAATCCGAAAACTTATTACTCGCTGGTTAAGGCAATGGTGGAAGCTTGTCAGTATTGCAGCAAGCCGGAAAATCGCAGTGAAATATCGGCGCTGCTGACTGAGCGATCGTTTACGGGGGCGAAACCGAAAAAAGGGGCGATCGACAAATTTACGCGACCGGCAATAGTTGGCGACTACAACTATGGAGGGTTTGACAAAAAAGACCGCACCCTACAATCGGAAGATGCCACTATTTTCTATGACATTCCTAATAATTTGCCTCAAATACCGGGAAATCATTCAACATTTATGTGGCAGTCTCACAGTCTGTGGTTGATGACTCAAGCCGCTCGCTGGGGACAGATTAAAGAAGTGCCAAAAAATGCTGAGGAATTAGCTAAAAAAGCTTGGAAAACCGACCTTTACCGCCAGATTGTTGCCGAAATGGCGATCGATTGTCCCCAGGAGGATTACCAAGTGGAACCTGCAGAACTTTTCATTGATAAAAAGGCATTTGACCCGAGCGATCCGGTGGGTTATGTGAATAGTTTTGAAATTCGAGCCAACCGCCCTCAGTCTTTTTTTCAGTCTTAATCTTTGAGATGTTGCGCTTTTCCTAATGTCCCGCCAGGGAATAAATTCCCTGGCTAATAGCTAAAGTCGGTTGAAACCGACTGCCCAATTTTAGGATTTAGGCAATAGCAAGAAAATTCAATTAACACTTTACTACTTTTTAGGAGAATACCGTGAGCCAATACACTTCTACTTCTACCAGTACCAAAAGTTCTGTCAATAGCGATCGTCTATTTCTGGAAATAGACAACTTGTTCAAGTCGTATAAAAATGCTGACGGTACAGAATTTAGCGTCTTGGAAAATATCAATTTAAGTATTGGAGAAAACGAATTTATTTCCGTGATCGGTCACTCTGGATGTGGCAAATCTACGCTGCTAAAAATAGTGGCAGGTTTGGAAAAACAGAGCGGGGGAATGGTGACACTGGAAGGAAAAGAAATTCGCAAACCGGGAGCCGATCGCATGATGGTATTTCAGCACTACGGATTGCTGCCTTGGCTGACGGTGCGGGAAAATATTCGGCTGGCAGTTGATGAAGTTTTGCAAAGTCTTAGCCGTCCTGAGAAGATTAGCCTTGTCAACGAACACCTAGCAATGGTAAACTTAACGGCAGCAGCCGATAAATATCCAGACGAAATTTCAGGAGGCATGAAACAGCGGGTTGGGATTGCACGAGCTTTGGCGATTCGACCGAAAATGTTATTAATGGACGAACCGTTTGGAGCGCTGGATGCTCTGACTCGCGGCAAGTTGCAGAAACAGGTGCTGGATATCTGGGAAAATCGAAGACAAGCTGCAATGATGATTACTCACGATGTGGATGAAGCTATCTATATGTCCGATCGCATTGTGCTGATGACAAACGGCCCGGCTGCGACGATAGGTGAAATTTTGTCAGTGCCGTTTGCGCGCCCGCGCGATCGCCAAGAGTTGCGGGAATCCCAGGAGTATTACGAACTCCGCAACTATGCTTTGAATTTTCTCGATCGCTACTTTACCCAAGACGAATAACGCCCGACGAACCGACAAAACAATTCACTTAATAGAGGTCAAGCCTGTGAATCTCAAAACAATGTTAGCGCGTTTTGAAAGTGCATTGGGATACCACAACTTAGCAGAAGAAATGGTGTTGCTGCCAGAGCCACAAGTGCAAGGTTCTAAGAAATCCAAAGTTACAAAACAGGCAAAAAGTATCAATTTTATTGTCGGTTACAATAGTTCTCCCAAAAGTCAAACAGCTCTGGACATTACCCTTTGGATGGCGCATCAAACTCGTTTAGTAACAACTAAAGAAGTCACTGTTCAAGTTGTCTACGTGATCGACGAAGCGCCCAAAAGTTACGGCGAAGATACTTGCAAAGTTGCTGTGGGAAATGCCTTGGCTGCCCAGCCGAAAGTGTCGGATTTAGAGGAAGCATTTGCCCTTAACTGTGCCGCGCCTGCGATCGCTTTACCAACCGAAATCCCATCAATATCCCAGGAAAAAAGTTGGATCGAGCAGCCTGATTTCAGAGCAATTTTTGGTCAAAATAATGAGTACGAGGTAGCAGATAAGTTGCTGTGGCAAGCGCGCTGTTTGGCTGAGGAATGGCGCGGTTTATTCAAAGCTCATTTACGCATCGGGCGGGTTGCTACAGAACTGAGAAATGTGGTTGAATTAGAATCAGCAAATTTACTGTTTTTGGGCTGTGATTCTGGCAACCATCGGCTGGTTAGGGAACTAGGCAATAATTTTCCGTGCTGCGTACTCGGGATTCCTTCGGCACTCAGCTATCACCTGGATGTTCAGCCTGAAGAAAGTTTGAGCAAGTTACAGTTGGCGACAACTATACCTGCACGTTAAACTTGTTCACTCGTTGGGCCAGAATCTAACTATGTAAGGTGCAGCGCACCCTACGACTATAATTCGCGCGCCCAACTTTTTTTTGCGTAAGTTCTATACTGATCAAAAAATAACAATAGTTTCCTCCCTCCAAGTCCCAATTACGATAGAATTGGGGCTTTTTTTGATTATTGAGATGTTTAAAATTACTCTTAAAGAAAATTATCGTCACTTATCTGATCATAGACAGTTCGTTAACTAATTTTATCCTTCCCCGGCACACAGAGCGCAACAGCCGATCGATCGATCGTTTGTCTTCCTCCGTCAAATTTTCGTCAAAAATAGCCGCCATCAAACCGTATCTATCGGCTAGAGTAATGTAGCCATTATGATTCACTTCGGCAAACAGCTCGCCCAAAGCAGATGGAATCAGGTGGACAGGAGTTTGCATAGTAATTGACTCTCTACTCGACGATCGCGCGATCGAGCATTTCTGCATTAACAAAAGGCGATCGCACTATAAAAATTTATAGCTGTATTGCATTTAAAAGTGTGACAATAAACAGCAAAAATTGTGATAGTAAATAGCAAAAATTGTGAACGAAATCACATTTAAAATTGGCAAATTATGATATAGCTTGCAGGTGCGTTTTAGGGAAGACCGAGCAACTGCAAACTTAATATTTTTTAAAGATTGAAAATTACCACTTCCTCCACAGGTTCAGCTAACTCAAACTTAAACACCCGGGAATAGAAATAGAATTCGCCGTCAAGAGTTCTTTTGATATTTTCAGCGCGCCGAAAACCGTGCTGTTCCCCTTCATAAGCAACATAAGCAACCGGCAAACCTTTAGCTTTCAATATCTCTACCATCATTTCCGCTTGATTCGGCGGAACCACTTTATCTTCTAATCCTTGAAAGAAGATAACGGGACAAGATAAACGTTCGGCGGAATGAATCGGCGAACGAGCTACATACAAATCTTTTCTTTCAGGATAAGGCCCAATCAATCCATCCAGATAGCGCGCTTCAAACTTGTGAGTATCCGTTGCCAAAGCTTCCAAATCGCTAACTCCATAATAGCTCGCACCGGCCTTAAATACATCGCGGAAAGTAAGAGCGCACAGAGTGGTGTACCCCCCTGCACTGCCTCCGGCGATCGCCATTCTTTCGCCATCAACTAAACCTTTTTGAGCTAAATATTTAGCACCGTTAGCGCAGTCATCAACATCGACAATTCCCCAACTATCTTGCAGTCTTTTTCTGTATTCTCGGCCGTAACCAGTGCTCCCGCCGTAATTAACATCGAGCACGGCAAAACCGCGACTCGTCCAATATTGAATTTTCAAATTCATGCTGCTAGAAGTAGCAGCAGTTGGGCCACCGTGACTTTTGACAACAAGCGGCGGTTTTTCACCCGCAGGTGCTGCGAAATCTTGATTTTTCGGGGGATAGAAGAAACCGAAAGCAGTCAAATTGTTTTCCGTGGGAAACTCTATCGGTTCCGGTACAGAAAGATAACCCGGATTGATGCTTAAATTGCTCGATTGACGCAAGATTGAGCGTTGATTTGTTGTTGCTAAATTTAGTTGTACAATAGCAGTAGATTCAGTCGGCGAACCTGCCAGAAAAACAACTGTTTCTCCCCGCGCTTTGACCGACGAAATATCAGTGTAAGGCGTCTCAATAGTTGTCAAATGCTTTGTCGTTAAATCAAGACTCGCTACATACCACAGGCCTTGCTGAGTGTAGGTGCAAATAATTTTGCTTTCCGAGACAACAGCATAAGTAGACATTCCAAAAACCCACTGGGGAAGCCCGAATTCAGCCGCCATTTCGCACAGAGGTTCAACCTCTTGCTGTTCCCTCGGCAAGCGGGGATTGACGGTTCTATAGAAATTCCACCAGTTCGACTTGTCAGAAACAAAATGCAAAACTCCATCGGGCGACCATTCCGGTTGAAAAATCGACTCCTCAACCCCGCCAGCAACTAAGTATTTTTCACCTAAAGAACCGTCAGCATTAATTTCTGCTACCCACAATTCTGTGCCATCCCAGGGCATATTTGGATGGTTCCAACAAATCCAGGAAAGTTGAGAACCATCAGGACTTAAACGAGGGGAAGCATAAAAATCATTGCCCTGAGTTAAGATTTGAATATCTTCGCCGTTATCTAAATTAATGCTAACAATAGTATTGACAGGTTCGCCCTCGCCTGCATAGTCTTCGCGCACGCAAATCAGGCGATTTCTCTGATTGTCAACTATCACATCTGCATAGCGACAATTAGCAGCAGGAGTCAGAGGTTCGGGTTGAGAATCTAATGTTTGAGAATAAATACGTTGGTCGGCAAAATGAGAAAAATAGACAACACCGCCAGCAACTGCAAAAGCAGCGCCGCCGTATTCGTTAACGCGAGTGCGAACATTAAAAGGATGCGGTGTCACGTCGCTGATTTTACCATTAGGAGTGCGCCGCACTAGGACGCTTCTTCCCGCTTCCGAAGGCCTTCCCTCAACCCAGTAAATATCCTCGCCGTCAATAGCAATTTGTCCGAGCCCGACAGTTCCAGAAACAATTAAATCGGAAGAAATAGGTGATTTCCAAGAGCCGTAAGGTGATACTGTATTCATATAGTTGAGGCAGTTGTGTTTCTCGCACAAAAAAATTAATATTTGTACTTTACACTAATTCAGCCACCGGGGAAGCAAAATGTCTAAAAAACTCGTACTAATGGATCACGACGGTGCAGTTGATGACTATCTCTCAGTCGTGTTGCTGATGACAATGGAGGAAGTCGAAAATCTGGGAGTAATTGTAACTCCTGCGGACTGCTACATTCAACCGGCGGTGAGTGCAACGCGCAAAATCCTGGATTTGATGGGGCGTTCAGAAGTTCCGGTGGCGGCGAGTACGGTGCGGGGACTAAATCCATTTCCGGTGTTATTTCGGCGAGATTCCTTTGCAGTCGATCGACTTCCCATTCTAAATGAAAAAGGAACCATTGACACGCCGTTAATATCAGAACCCGGACAAAACTTTATGGTGCGAGTTTTGCAAGACGCAGCCGTACCAGTCACATTAATAGTAACTGGGCCGTTAACAACAGTAGCGCAAGCTTTAGATATCGCGCCAGAAATTGAAAGCAAAATTCAAGAAATTGTGTGGATGGGAGGCGCCCTCAATGTTATCGGCAATGTTAGCAAAGATATGGAACCCGGACAAGATATGTCGGCGGAATGGAATGCTTACTGGGATCCGATAGCAATCGAGAGAATTTGGCAAACCCAAATTCCCGTTGTCATGTGTCCTTTAGACATCACGAATAATGTACCGCTGACTGTAGAATTTTCCAATCTCTTAGCAAGACAGCGCAAATATCCAATTTCCGACTTAGCAGGACAGTGTTATGCCCTAGCAATATCTCAAGATTACTATTTTTGGGACATTTTGGCAACCGCTTATTTAGCGCATCCAGACTTTTACCAACTGCGAGAATGGGAAACCGAAATTATTACCGAAGGCATCAGCCAAGGACGCACAAAAGTTAAAATAGGAGGGCGAAAAATTCAAGCAATGGATAAAGTAGACACCGCCAAATTTTACAATTACATATTAGAACAGTGGGCGAGGTAAAAGTCACAATATCTGCTATAAGTGAGCAAAATCTCCGTACAAAACCCGCCCAGACACAAATATTCACATCCTCTTGTCTTCCCTCTCTTCCTCTGCGCCCTCTGCGCCCTCTGCGGTAAAAAAAACTCCTCTAAAAAATGCTGCCAATTCTATCAATCATCCCCTTAGCCCAAACCCCTCCCGCACCTCAAGAAATCCTCCAAATCCAAGAAGTGCGACCACTCCCCGGACAGTTAGACAACATACCAGTATTTAACAGCAACAGTCCAGAAGTAGTGCTGCAAGAAGGGATTTTGCTTTCGACATTTCCCCCCGATGGTAAAAGATTTCCGGCAGCACATTTAAACTTTCCGTTTCAAGGACGTTTCGACATATTTGCCCACCACATAGCCCGCGCACCTTCGCCGGAAGATTTGCGAACATTGTATCAAGGAGTAATTGTTTACAATCCGGGCAATAAACCTGTAACATTAGATATATTGCAAGCTGCGAGTTATCTCAGTCAACCCGATGCACCTTTTATTGAATTGCCGCCGCAAGTCGATAATTCTGATAGCAATATTTACGCGGGGCCGGGAAGTCGCGCTGTGAATGATATTCTCAGAGGAAGGAGACAGTCTGACTTTGAGCCTAGGTTAATTATTCCACCTGGAAAAAGCCAACTGTTGATGAATCATCCGATACCGGTGCGGGGATTGGTACCGCCGCTTAACGGTCGATCGACCTTGATGCGGTTGCGGAGCGATGGTATAGTCTATGTTGCCAGTCTGGCGATGTTTGCCAGAGTTGATGCACAGGGAAACGGAGAGGGAAACGAGCGATCGCCCAATCTAGCAGAATGGCAAAACTTATTAGACAATAGTAATATAGCCGGGCCGCGCGATCGAGCTCCCACACCGCCAGAAATCACCGAAGGTCAACTAATTTACGGCCGAGTTGCCGGTGTAGCATTAGGTTCAGAATGGCGAGCACTTCTCTCCGACAACCCCGCCACATCAAACCTCGCAATTCCCCAACCCGGAACAGCATTTTCCTACCCATTAAGCAGCCTCCCGCGCGGAATGCTGGGCACAAATCAAGTGCAAAGTGCGAAGATGCTAGTCCGCTACCCAGATACAGCATACCGCGCCCACGGCAATTACGGAATTCAATACAGTCTCAGCTTGCCGCTGTACAATTCTACCAGCAACAATCAAACTGTAACTGTCGCAATTCAAACTCCAATTAAGACAGACAAATTAACTTCAGGAGGACTTAATTTTTTAGAACCTCCGGCACCTCAAACTTTTTTTAGGGGGACGGTCAGAGTGCGCTATAATGATGACAATAAAGTGCCTCAAACTCGCTACGTGCATTTAGTCCAGCGGCGCGGACAGCAGGGGGAACCTTTGGTAAAATTAGAGATAAAATCGGGAGAAAAGCGACTTGTAGAAGTGGATTTTATTTATCCGCCCGATGCGTCGCCGCCGCAAGTTTTGACAGTGAAAACAAATTAAATTTTAGTGATAGCTACTGCTAGGAATACGCCTACAAATACAATGCGTAATTAACCAGATTTGTTTGTATTTTTGCGTGGCGTGGACTTGATTTGCCTCTAGGGCGTCGGTTCAGTACCCGGGCTTGACAAGATAACTTAACTATGCATAACTGAAATTGACGACCCGGTAGTAATAAATATGTAGTGAAGTTTAATTACAGTAATTGAATACATAGGATAATTTTATAAATAACACAATCAAAATTTGTGATTTTAATATTTGTTTACGCGCTCAAATGTAGATTTAGTTACACTTATGCTATCATAAGTAACTATTGCTGGAATCCTTGCTCTCTGCCAACATTAGTTTACTCATGTAATATGCTATTTTTACGACCAGACTGCCCTAATCGTGGTTCAAATCATATAGTTAAAAATGGTAGAATTCATAATAAAAAACCAAAATACAAATGTCAAAGTTGCGGTCGCCAATTTGTCGAAAATCCGACAAACAAAGTAATTAGCTCACCAAGAAAAGATTTAATAGATCGACTTCTTTTGGAGAAGATTTCTTTGGCTGGTATAGCTAGAAGCACGGGTGTTTATCAAAAATGGTTACAGGATTACGTAAATAATAAATATGCCTCAATCGAACGCACAGTGAAGGTTAAACCTAAAAAAAAAGTCAGATTGAATGTTGAATGTGATGAACTGTGGTCATTTGTAGATTGCAAAGAAAATAAGCAATGGGTGTGGTTAGCAATGGATAGAGAAACCAGATAAATTATTGGTGTTTATATTGGCGATCGTAGCGAAGAAGGAGCAAAACAATTATGGAATTCTCTACCTCCTGTCTATCGACAATGTGCTGTTTGCTATACAGATTTTTGGCAGGATTATGCTTTTATTTTTCCAAGAAAACGCCATCAGCCAGTTGGTAAAGACAGTGGAAAAACTAATCACATTGAAAGATTTAATAATACTTTGCGCCAACGTGTTTCTCGGATCGTAAGAAAGAGTCTTTCATTTTCTAAAAATTTAGAAAACCATATTGGTGCTATTTGGTATTTTATTCATCATTACAACTATGTTTTGAGCCAATGAAGATCTAATCACTACATATTTATCACTACCGAGCCGGGTAATATCCCCGATCACTACATATTTATCACTACCGGATTTTAGATGCTTTAGTATTACGAACCAATTTTTCTTCCCTCTTCCCTCTTCCCTCTGACTTCTTCTTTCTTCCTTCTTCCTTCAAATCAGAAACCGAATAGTTACATAAACAGCCGCAGCCACCAATTGCAACGCCATCACAGGAAGTCCGTAACGCAGAAAAGTTTGAAAAGAAATCCGGCGTCCGTGCTGCTCGGAAATTCCCGCCGCCACTATATTAGAAGAAGCTCCTATCAAACTGCCATTGCCCCCTAAATTTGCCCCGTACATCATCGCATAAAACAGCGGCAGCACAGCAGGTGGAAACTGCCCTGCAAAATCCGGAGCCAGTAATTCTGCCGGTGCAAGCCCGACATTGACAACATACTGTTTTAGCAGCGGCACCATCGCCACTACCAGCGGAATGTTGGGCACCACGCTCGACATCAAACCCACAACAAATAACAAACTTAAAGAACCAAAAAAAATGTTTTTTCCTAAAATAACTGCTAAAAAACCTGACAGATGACCGATAATCCCGGTTTTTTCCAAACCGCCAATTAGCACAAAAAATGACATAAAAAATAGCAGGGTGCTCCAATCTAAATCTCGCAAAATATTATTAACAGAATCAAGTTGGGAATGGTGAGCTAAAAGCATTGCCAAAGCAGCCCCCAACAAAGCAACGGCTGCTGGTGAAATAGGCACGGGCAGAGACTCTCCTATGACAAAAAATGTCAGTACAAAAGCTATAATTAAGCCGCCCACTGCTAAGACTCGCGGGTGATTAATTTTTGGGTGTGGCAAGTGCTCCAAATCTTCTAATTTTTTGTTCCAGATTTCGGGAAAAAGCCAAGGTAGGAGCGCCACTAGGACTGCTACTGAGATCGCCCCGCCCAAACTTAATTGAGCTAGGTAATCTGCAAAGCTCATGTTAATAGCATCGCCGACAATGAATGTCGCCGGGTCACCCACGATTGTCAGTAGTCCCGAACTGTTAGCCACAAATACCATTAAAATCAGTAACGGCACAAAATCTACCCCGACTTCTTGGGCTATTGGCGGAATTAATGGTGCTAGCAGCATGACTGTCGTGGCATTGGGCAAAACTGCACAAATTGGTGTAGTAATTGCGACAATACCCAGCAAGAGATTTTTGCCTTTACCTTTAGCCAAAATAACTATTTGAGTTGCCAAGTATTCAAATACTTTGGTAGGCTCAAAGGCTCTCACCATTACCATGACTCCGAAGAATAAGCCCAGCGTGGCGTGACTTCGACTGATATATTCGATCGCGTTGTTTAACGTCATCACATGGGTAAAAACCAGAATCACCGCTCCCAGAAATGCCGCAACTGTTAGGTGTATCCATTCTGTAATTATTAAGAAAACTACACATATAAAGGTTGCCGTAGCGATCGCAGCTTGCACGTTTTCCATTTATTTACCTAAAACAAATAAAACTTAAAATTAAAAACTATTAGTTTGAGGCAATTTACTACTTTATGGCTCGTCTGTCAATAGGTTAAACGGCTGATTATCCTAGGAACAAGCTGGGATCAACCCCTAGAGAGAGATCCGTGACAGGGAAAAAATCATATAAAAACTACTTCTTTTGGCAGGGTCGCGATCGCCAGAAGTTTGGTATGGCGATCAGGCGATCGCTCAACTACAATGAAGCATGGGCAATCTCTGCCAAACTCAACCCCCACGCAGACATCATGGACTACAGCCAAGTGCTCGCCGAAAAAACCGATATTATCGTCAAGAAGTGGATTGAAGCCGTTCGTCAGGATCGGAAAATTGAAACCGCTGAGACCTTACCGCACTCAGCAATCGAAAATCACATACCTCACCTGCTGGAGGCGATGGCCACAGTGCTTTCCCAATATCAAAACAGCGAAATAAAACTAATAATTGAAGCCAGTTTAGATCACGGATTTCTCAGAGCCGAACAAGGCTACGACGCTGCAGAAGTAGCCCGGGAATACCACTTATTGCGTCAAGTAATATTCTCGCAGTTAGAATCTGAATTGCTAGCAGGAACCACCGCCGACGTATTCAGAGCTGTTAGGCTGATAGATGCCGTAGTAGACGAAGCAATTGCCCAGTGTTTCAATAGCTACGTCGCTCAGAGGCTGCGGGAACTTCAACAAATCCAAACTCAGTTACAACTCACCAATCAAGAACTCGCTCGCCTTGTCAGCGTCAATCAAGAAAACGTCTACCATTTAGCTCACGAACTCAAAACTCCTCTCAACTCAATTATTGGTTATTCCGAACTATTCCTGCGAAAAGAAAAATGGCAATCTGAAGTCAAAGATACCCTCCCCGGCATCGAACACATCGAGCGAGTATTGCGTAACGGCAGACAGTTGCTCCGCATGATTAATGACACGCTAGAACTTTCTCGCGCCGATGCCGGAAAAATTAAACTTAACCTGCAGCGAACTAATGTACGATCGGTAATTAACACCGTAGTAGAAATGATGCAGCCAATTGCTGATGCTAAAGGACTAAAGCTCTCTGTTACCAGCGACGGCGGCCCAACACAAGTAATCTCCGACTCTGGGCGACTGCAACAAATTCTGATCAACCTGCTGAGCAATGCCATTCGCTATACAGAATCTGGTAGTATCGAATTAAGTTGCCACCCTGCTGGAGAAGGAAATTGGGCGATCGCAATTACAGATACCGGCATTGGCATCGCCCCCGAAGATACAAACCGCATCTTTGACCCGTTCTTTCAAGCAGGAGAAGCCGGCAAACAGCTCTTTCCCACCGAAAGCACTGGCCTGGGATTAGCAATAGTATCGCGGCTCGTCACGCTGCTGCAAGGTAAAATCGAATTAGTATCAGAAATAGGAGTCGGCTCAACTTTTACCGTGATTCTGCCACAAGAAGTTAAAATACTCCAAGAAGTAAGCTAAACATTAAGTTCAAATTTTTACATCAGAAAATCCTATGCCTGCCGCCAACCTTAGCCCTTCCACAATAGCCTTTCCCCTCACCGCCGTAGTCGGGCAAGAAGCAATCAAATTAGCCCTGCTGTTAGCAGCAGTAGATCCCGGATTGGGAGGAGTTGCGATCGCAGGGCGCCGTGGTACAGCAAAATCAGTAATGGCCCGTGCCTTGCACTCCTTACTGCCACCCATTGAAATTGTTAAAGATTCTTTTTGCAACGCCGAACCTAATGAAAATATTGAACAAAAGGCATCTTCTATATTGGAAGAAAGCGGGCAAGATGCCCCCACCACCGATACTAATTCCCTAAATACAGAAATAATTCCCACACCCTTCATTCAAATTCCTTTGGGTGTCACCGAAGACAGACTCTTAGGTTCAGTCGATGTCGAACAATCAGTAAAATTCGGTCAAACCGTATTTCAACCCGGACTCCTAGCCCAAGCAAATCGAGGCGTACTTTATGTTGACGAAATTAACCTCCTCGATGACAACATTTCCAACCAATTGCTAACAGTATTAACCGAAGGGCGCAACCAAATAGAGCGCGAAGGCATTAGCTTTCAACACCCCTGCAAACCTCTATTTATCGCCACCTACAACCCCGAAGAAGGGCCGCTGAGAGAACATTTGCTCGATCGCATCGCGATCGTACTTTCAGCCGATGCAGCACTCGAACTAGAAGAAAGAGTCTATGCAGTAGAACAAGCTTTATCCTACTCCAGCTCCCCCCAACAATTTCTCAATCAATACGCCGAAGACACCGACAACCTCAAAACCCAAATCATCCTAGCCAGAGAATGGCTCAAAGATGTCAGCATTAAACGCGAACAAATTGCCTACCTAGTAGAAGAAGCCATCCGGGGTGGCGTTCAAGGACACCGCGCCGAAATATTCGCAGTCCGCGTCGCCAAAGCCGCTGCCGCCATCGAAGGACGCACAGAAGTTAACGCCGAAGACCTGCGCCGCGCCGTAGAATTAGTCATCGTACCCCGCGCCACCATCATACAAACTCCCCCAGACGACGAAAACTCTCCTCCCCCTCCCCCCCCACCGCCTCCCCAAAAGCAGTCAGAACAAGAACAAGACGAACCAGAAAACGAGCAAGAAGACGAAGAAGACCAAGAGGATGAAGACAACCCGGAACCTGAAGAAGAACCAGAAAAAGATACCATTCCCGAAGAATTTCTCTTCGACCCCGAAGGAG
The DNA here is from genome assembly GCF_036705715.1 of Microcoleus sp. AT3-D2. Taxonomy (NCBI): domain Bacteria; kingdom Bacillati; phylum Cyanobacteriota; class Cyanophyceae; order Oscillatoriales; family Microcoleaceae; genus Microcoleus; species Microcoleus sp. AT3-D2. Next base: position 34,268 of record NZ_JAUBVE010000031.1, read on the forward strand.
TAATTCTCGACCCCAGCGTGCTTTTCTTCGCCCAAGCCGCCAACCGCCAAGGCAAATCGGGCAGCCGCAGCACCATTTTCTCGGAAGATAGAGGCCGTTACGTCAAGCCAGTATTACCCAAAGGCCCCGTCCGCCGCATCGCCGTTGACGCCACCCTCAGAGCCGCCGCACCTTACCAAAAAGCCCGCCGCGACAGGAATTCAGACCAGCAATCCACCGCCGACTCAATCACAAATCGAGAGAAGCGTGTATTTGTGGAACAGGGAGATATTCGGGCGAAGCGCTTGGCCAGAAAAGCTGGAGCTTTAGTCGTATTTGTCGTCGATGCTTCCGGTTCGATGGCCCTCAACCGAATGCAGTCAGCCAAAGGTGCAGTCATGCAGCTACTCACAGAAGCTTATCAAAGCCGCGACCAAGTTGCTCTGATTCCCTTTCGCGGAGAACAAGCAGAAGTGCTGCTACCGCCGACTCGCTCCATAGCCTTGGCCCGCAAGCGTTTGGAACGTTTGCCCTGCGGAGGCGGTTCCCCCCTGGCCCACGGTTTGACTCAAGCAGTGCGGGTGGGAGTCAACGCCCGTCAGTCTGGAGATATCGGTCAAGTTGCGATTGTCGCCATTACTGACGGACGCGGTAATATTCCTTTGGCTCGTTCTTTGGGCGAACCGATTGTAGAGGGAGAAAAGCCTGATATTAAGCAGGAATTGTTAGAAATTGCTGCCAAAATTCGTGGGTTGGGAATGCAGTTGCTGGTAATTGATACCGAGAGCAAGTTTATTTCGACTGGCTTTGCGAAGGAATTGGCCAAGACTTCTGGAGGGAAATACTATCATTTGCCGAAAGCTACCGAACAGTCGATCGCAGCTATGACTAAAAATGCTCTACGCGACGCGATCGGCTAAAATCCTGATAGCCACATTTATCTGCGTTTATTCGCGTTTATCTGCGGTTAAAAATCCAAAAATTAGACTTTTTGCCCAAAAAAGTCTAATTTTTAACTCTCACTCTCCGGCGAGTCAGCGCCAGCGAACCCGCAACTAAACCCAACCCTACCACCGCCGAAGGCTCAGGAATTCTTACGGGCAGAGGCACGCGGTTTGTCGTCCCCCGGTTCGGCGTTGAAGAAGTTGTACTTTGGGGGAGTTGACCGGTCTGAGCCAGGAGCAAATATTCTGAACCCTGCCCTGAAGTAGCGGTAGAAACGGCTCGGACATTAGTTGCAACGGCAGCTTGACCGCCGGAAATAACGGCGACAGCCAATAAAATTCCGGCTGTAGGTGGCAATAATTTGCGCTCAAAAAATGTGGGCATTAGACATTACCTATTTAGCAGTTTGTCGATACAATTCGATCTATTCATTAATTTTCTGGGTATCCTGTGTCTGAGCTACCTTAGCAATTAACGGAACCGATTTTAGATTTTAGATTTTAGATTTTATATTTTAGATTATTGAAGTTTCTGGTCCCTAGTTTCAACTAAGTCGCCAATCAAAAACCTAAACTCAACTGTGGCCCCTGTCTCTAGCATATACTCCTTAATCCCCAATCGTAAATCCCCCATCCAAAATTGATTGACTTGAGTTATCTGCGATTTGATGGACTTTAAGCTGGCCCCTGGCCACAGATAGCGCTGGCCCCTGGCCACAGATAGCGCCGGCCCTTTAACCTCAGTTATAGCTTTGCCGCGACGCGCAACGGTGCGAGACAGCGACACGACACATACCTGTACGCTGTCGATTATAAACAATCGATCCCTGCTTTGGAGTGATTTCACCCCCGTTCTTTATCAAATCTTTAAACTCTTTCATGTTTTGCAAACACAGTGTAAAGCTGTCAAAATGATAGATAGCAATTCTCAGCCAAAATTAGGTAAATCCTCGTGAGTAACACTAGCAATTTCCGCGAAGCCGTGCGCGAGGCCAAAAACCACGCGCTAGTAGGCCCCAACGTCATCTCCAACGCTCTCCCCTTCGTGGGCGGCGGACTTGTCTTAACTGCTGTCGGCACCTACGGGGGCCTGGGAGTGATCCGCAACTATCCCGGGATCTTCTTTCCCACATTCATCGGCGCGATCGTCCTAGAATTAATTCTGTTCTTTGTCGCTAGCGCCGCCGCCCAACAAGGCAACAAAAACACCGCCTTGCCCCTGCTGGCAACCTACAGCTTGCTTTCCGGCTACACCCTCAGCGGATTGGTATTTACAGCCCTCAGAACCCAAGGCGTCGGCATCTCCGGCATCGCTTTTGCCGCTCTCGGATGCGGCATTACCTTTATCGCCGCCCGTCAAATTGGATCCAACCTTTCTGAACAAGACGGCATGGCCCTCACCAAAACTATCAGTTTAGGTGTCATTGCTTTGTTCGTCGTCGTTGGCGGTCAGTTTCTGCTCTCTCTATTTGGCGTCTACACCCCAACTTGGTTGGAAATTGGCATTTCTGGCATCGGCGTGTTTATATTTGCCGGCGCTGCGATCGTCGATTTTTACATATTACCCCGCAGCTACCGCGACGACCAGTATTTGCCCGCAGCTCTGTCGATGTACTTGACTTACATCAACTTGTTCATTTTCATTCTGCGCCTGCTGATTGCTCTCAACGGCCGCGATTAATTGAAACTTTAGCTTAAAAAAAAACCGCGGCTCGATCGACATCGGGCCGCGGTTTTTGATTAAGATTTACCACCAAGATAGTCCTCATCGCATCCTCTGTCCCTCATACAAAAAACTTATATTATGTTCGCCGCCTGCAGACATGAGGTATAATCTTACTTTTTAATCGCTCAATCCAAGCTCTTGTTATGTAATTGTGTCGATCGCGATTTCAATATTAATCACAAATTAATTGGGGAAAACTCATGTACTTAAAATATGAAGATATTAGGAGAGTCAGCGTAGAAATTACCTCCCGGTGTAATGCAGCTTGTCCGCAGTGTCCCCGCACCGGCAACCCGATTTTGCCGGGGGCAGAATTAAAGATGGAGGATATTGAGAGAATTTTCCCACAAGAGTTTTGCTCTCAGTTGGATTTGGTGTATATGTGCGGCAACTATGGCGATGCTATGACTAGCAATACCACAATTCCGGCGATCGAGTATTTGCACCGCATGGGAGTTCCTCATATCAGCCTGTACACAAATGGTAGCGGACGCAATCCCGACTGGTGGCAAGCCCTGGCAAACGCGATGACAGGAGAACACGATCGCGTAATTTTTAGTATCGATGGGTTAGCCGATACTAACAGCATCTACCGCCAAAATACCAACTGGGACAGGATAATGCAGTCGGTTAATGCCTTTATCCAAGCTGGCGGAAAAGCTGTATGGCATTACTTGATATTTGAACACAACCAGCACCAAGTAGAAGCAGCGCGGGATTTAGCCCAACAATTAGGATTTGTCGAGTTTGTACCGAAAGCAACCTCTCGTTTTGTGGCGAAAGAGATTTATGACAAAGAGTCGGCAAATCAACAGCCCCAGAAGGCAGAAAACTCTCAGGTAGAGGCTAAGAGCGATCGCCAAAACCAACCACCAACAGCTAATGTGTCAGCCCCTCAGCATCAAGAACAAGCCGCGCTTCAGTTCCACCGACAAGCTGAGGAATGTTTGAAACAAGGGCAACTGTCAGAGGCGATCGCAGCCAGTCAACAAGCCCTAAAAATTCAACCTAATTTTGCAGCAGCCTGGAAAACTTTGGGCAATGCTGTTCAAGGTTTGGGGAAGATGCAAGCAGCAGCAGACTGTTACGCAAAGGCCCTCAAAATTCAGCCTAATTTTCCAGAAGTTTATGCTAATGTCGGCAGTCTTTATGCTCAACAGCAACAGTGGCAGCCAGCTAGTGCTTATTACCAAAAGGCGATCGAGCTTAAACCCAATTTTGCCGGAGCTTATCGCAATTTAGCTCAAGTGTTGACGCAGTTGGGGCAACCAGAAAAAGCCAATTATGCTTGGTATCAAGCTATAGCTATCGAAACCTCTCAAGCACCAGAATCCACTCCTTCTGTCCCATCAAAGCCAGCCAGCGAAGAACTCCAACCCCCATCGTTGGAACAATATAAAAATCCCCAGGGAGACCAATTTATCGAAGCTGTAGAAAAATTTGGTAGCCTAAACAATTACTACCGTAATGTAGAAATTAGCTGTCAAACTCAAGCCACCCAAGAGATTTTCATCAGTTTTGAAGCGGAACTCTGGCCTTGCTGTTGGGTAAGCCACACTAAATACGCTATTTATAACCACACTTACAGACCGCAAATGCTGGCTTTAATTGAAAAATACGGAAATGGTTTTAATTCTCTCAGAACTCAATCGGTGAAAGATGCGATCGCCAGAGATTGGTTTCGCGAAGACCTCACAAAAAGTTTTTCCTGTTCTAAAAGGTTGGACGTATGCGCTCACGAATGCGGTAAAACTTTCAATTCAACAGGTTCGCAGTATATCTAAGAAGTCAGTTGACTGTTGACTGTTGACTGTTGACTGTTGACTGTTGTCACAAGATAGAAGGAAGAATGCGATGAAGCCGATCGCATTTCATGTCACGATTAAGGCAGGTTATCGGGATCTATCCCTTGCGATCGCAAATACTCAGCTAGGCGTTCGGCTCGTTGCTGTTGAACCTCGGCTCGTTGTCGTTCTACCCTCAACTGTTCGCGCATCTGCCCTGCCGCTGCATCCGGTAGGGGATAGACATTTCCCGACTCGTCGTACCAAACCAGAATTTCTTGCTCGATCCCCCCAATAACTTGCTGAGATCGCCCCATGCCCAGTCCCACTTCTGGCATCCAATAGGGTTCGCCAATCTGCTGCCGGTACTGCCCGTCAATCAGCTTGTACACTTCAAACGGTTGATGCCGATCGCGCCGCCAAAATTCGGGATTGTAAATAATGTAGTACAACACCCCTAACCCGGCATAAATCGACATCTTCTCGTCGTACTCCCCACCGGGTTTGTGAGACACCATTTCCAATGCTACGATCGGCACAACCTCGTTTTCTTCCCAGACAGCATAGCTGCGGCGAGATTTGCCCCCTTTTCGGCGCTCCACCCCCAAACTGAGAAACCCGTCGGGGACGACAGGCACTTTGGGACTGATTCCTGTGGTGTGATACACCGCCATATCCACCCCAAAGTACCAATCCATGCGAGCCGACCAAATGCTGGTCAGGACAAACAACAATAGGTTCGGCAGCAGATTCTGGTCTTCGTTATCCACAGGGGTATCGTCCGAACAGGGCAGGTCTTCGGTGGACGGCAAGCTTAATTTTAGTTCTGGGGAAATCATAGCAGTTAACTTCCATCGAGATCGTTAACCTGATTTTAGATTATAGCAACTTTTTTTGAAGTTTGAATTTTTAATGCTGTAAAATTTTCAATTCAACGGGTTCGCACTATATCTAATCAGGAAGAAGCAATAACATTTTGTTTGTTGAAATATCCCAATTTCAGCTAAACTCAAAAATACAGCCCACAACTAGGAGAACTCACAGTGGAAGTTCTAGACATCAAACACAATATCGCAACTTTGTCCGATCGACTGGGTGCAACCCAGGACTATCTTTGACATCCCCGCACTCACAGCCAAAATTCAAGACTTAGAGCAAATCAGCGCCCAACCAGCATTTTGGGACGACCAAGATCGAGCTCAAGAAACCCTCCAAGAACTTAATGACTTCAAATCTCATTTAGACCAATATCGCGGCTGGCAAACGAGCTTGGAAGATGCTAAAGCTATTTTAGAACTGCTGGAGTTAGAAGCCGACGAGTCCCTGTTCCAAGAAGCCTCATCGAGTCTTTCTCAGTTAACCCGCGAACTCGACCAGTGGGAACTGCAACAATTACTATCTGGGCCCTACGACGAAGGCGGCGCTGTTTTGACGATTAACGCCGGCGCCGGCGGTACCGACGCTCAAGATTGGGCCGAAATGCTGCTGCGGATGTACACCCGCTGGGGGGAAAGTCAAGGTTACAAAGTACATTTAATGGAAATTTCCGAAGGAGAGGAAGCAGGTGTTAAATCGGCTTCTTTGGAAATTGTCGGCCGCTACGCTTACGGTTATATGCGATCGGAAAAAGGCACTCACCGCTTGGTCAGAATTTCGCCTTTTAATGCTAACGACAAGCGTCAAACCAGTTTTGCAGGCGTTGAAGTGATGCCAATTCTCGATCGATCCGTCAAGTTGGACATTCCAGAAAAAGATTTGGAAATCACGACTTCCCGCGCTGGCGGCAAGGGCGGGCAAAACGTTAACAAGGTAGAAACCGCAGTCCGCATCGTTCACATTCCTACCGGTTTGGCCGTCCGCTGTACTGAAGAACGCAGTCAGTTGCAAAATAAGGAAAAAGCTCTGGCATTACTCAAGGCTAGGCTGTTGGTGGTTGCTAAGGAACAGCGGGCTTCGGAAATTGCCGAGATTCGCGGCGATATGGTGGAGGCGGCTTGGGGGAACCAAATTCGCAATTATGTTTTTCACCCATACCAAATGGTCAAGGATTTGCGTACTGGAGTGGAAACAACCGCCATCGCAGATGTGATGAACGGCGAATTAGAGCCGTTTATTCAAGCTTACCTGCGGCAGGAAAATCAGTTGGTCAGTAGTCAGTAGTCAGTAGTCAGTAGTCAGTTGACAGTTGTCAATGAGGACTTCAGTCCGCAAAAAAGCAGGACTTGCATTCCTCACTACGAACCAATTTTCTGGTATGATTTTTGGGTTTTGGTCGATCGCCCGACCTCCAACAGGTCGCGCGGTCAAAAAGCTTGATATGATAAAACTTGATCTGACAAACACTAAGGAGAAATAATGACCCAAGTTGTAATAGGCGAAAATGAAGGGATTGAGTCAGCCCTACGACGGTTTAAGCGACAAGTTTCCAAAGCGGGTATTTTCCCCGACATGAGAAAGCACCGCCACTTTGAAACCCCGTTGGAAAAGCAGAAGCGCAAAGCTATTGCCAGAAGGACTAAGAGACGCTTCCACCGCAACAACAAACCCTAGAATTATTAGCACTAAATTGATTCGGCAGATATAATGCCTTGCGATTCTAGTACCGCAGCGACTCGGAGAATCACCGCTTCGCTGTAGGGAGCACCAATAATTTGTACCCCCAAGGGCAAAGCGCCGGGCCGCTGTACGGGCACGCAAAGAACGGGCAAGCCAATAAATGATAGGGGTTGGGTGAACAGTCCGAGATTGGGACGCACTAAGATTTCTTGTCCGGCTATTACCATTTTCTCGACGCCAATTTCAGGGGCAGCTATCGGGGTTGCGGGTGCGAGGATGATGTCTGTTTGTTGGAATATTTCGCGAATTCGATCGCGGTACCACTGTCTGAATCTCTGCGCTTGCAAGTACCAAGTCGCAGGGATCAGGGTTCCCGCTAAAAAGCGATCGCGCGTGGCAGGATCGAAGTCTTGAGGGCGCGATCGCAAATTGTCCAAATGCAAGTTTCCCCCCTCGCAAGCGGTAATGATAAATGCCGCAGCCCGGGCGCGATCGGATTCCGGTATGCTGACAGTTGCAAGCCCCCCTATTTTTGGGGGGTTTGTTGTTTTTTCCGTGGTTTTACCACAATCCAAGACATTTGTCAAGGCTTTAGCAACTATTTTTACAGCCTCCATTGCTTCCGGTGCGGCCCCTGTGGCGAAATACCCGTCAGCAACAGCAATTCGCAATCCTTCGATGCCTTGATTCAACTGCGGCGAACAAACTTCTGGCGGGCGTTGAGTGCAAACTGGGTCACGAGAATCAGGGCCTTGCAGGATATCGTACAGCAGCGCCATATCTCTGATCGATCGCCCAAACGGCCCCACACAATCCAAACTACTCGAAAATAAAAAAGCGCCAGCCCTGGACAAACGGCCGTAAGTAGGCTTAAACCCAAAGACACCGCACAAAGCAGCCGGTACGCGGATGGAACCGTTAGTATCAGAACCGAGAGTGAAGGGTACAAAACCGGCGGCGACTGCTGCTGCGGAACCGCCGCTGGAACCGCCAGCGATGCGCGCAGTATCGCGGGGATTGCGAGTCGGGCCGTAGTGGCTGTTTTCCGTCACAAAACCGTAGGCGTACTCGTCCATGTTAAGAGTACCTACGAGGATTGCACCGGCTTGTTTTAGTCGGGCGACCACCGCCGCGTCCTGGGTAGCCGGAGGATTGTCAGCGTTGATTTTTGACCCTGCTAGAGTAGTAATTCCGCCGATATCGAACAGGTTTTTAACAGCGAAGGGAACGCCTGCTAAAGGGCCTGGGTTTTGGTTGTGTGCGATCGAATTATCTATTTTTTCGGCTGCTGCGAGTGCGCTTGATGCAGTGATTGCAGTAAAGCAATTAAAAGCTTTATCCTTAACAGCAATCCGTTCCAAAGCAGCACTTACCGCCTCTGTAGCCGTAACCTTACCACATTTAACAGCCGCTGCCGTAGCAACCGCATCAGCCTTATCTAAAAAACATCTGCGTTCATCTGCGTTCATCTGCCCTCATCTGCGGTTAAAAATCTAAGGTTCAAACACCGGCGCGACTTCTACTTCTGGGGGTAAAGGGAATTCAGTAACGAGTCGGGCGATCGCAGCTATTCTCTCGAAGTTTACCACAACACCGGGCCGATGTTCTGGGTCTAAGGGTAAGTTTATCAGTTCGGCGGTGCGATCGACATATTCTTCTATATTTGTCATTAGTCCATCCCAAACAACATCAGCGTTCATCCGCGTACATCCGCCCTCATCTGCGGTTGAATATCTAAGGTTCAGATATAAGTGCGATCGATTATTGTATTGTAATCGCGATCGGGCAGTCAGTTATTATTGCTCAGCTTTTTGTATTCCTCAGATTGTCTGATATCATCTAAAGGAGATTTTGGCTCTATTGGTTCATCAGGACAAAACTTTATAGATGTCTGCGTTTCCCCCGACGTTATATTTTTCTTAACTTCTATTTGAAGCTTTCCTTTTTGCCAACCCTTAGAACCAATTTTGATAATTTGGCAATCGATTCCTTCTTGATGCGATTTCCAGTTTATCTCACCTCCACTAATTATTGTTTCTTGGTTAATCTTTAGCTCTCTCATCCAATCTCTTATGTATTGTCCATTTGCGGAAATCCCCAGGATCTCACTCAACTTGCTACCGGATAGCTCTTTAAACTTTCGTACCAGAAAAGTTGCTTGACCGAATAACAAAACATCATCATCGCCTACTGTCTCATAGTTTTTATTGGATTCAATTTTATCGTTCATTTTTTTTCAAAAATTCTGTTTATTCCTCTTTGATACCATTTCAAGCTATCTGATTCAAGCTGGTAAATAAATAAATTGACTATCGCACTTGTCCACTCAAACACTGACAGTTTCCCGCAACTTCTCAACGGCAACATCTAGCGGAGACAAAGTAAAATCCTCAGCATCCATCAATTCCTTAACCTTCTCAAAAATCTCAACCTCTGCCTCTTCCTGATCCGTCAGCTTATCATAAAAATAAGGGTCAGTAAACCACTGCTCAAACGCTATCATTAACAAGCCATTGGGCGAAAGTTCAAACCGCCAATACTTAGAAATTCTGCTGTCAACCACTTCAAACATCGGCGCCGGATTATGGATGGGATAATAGCTATAATTATCATTGCAGATGTAGTACCAAATAGTCCCTTTCCATTCTCGGATAGCATAAACAACATATTCCTTGCCTATAGTTAGCGGTAACTCAACCTTTCTAGTGTAACCGCGTGGCGTATCTATATATTCTTCAGGGAGAGATTCACCCGTATTAGCAATACAACGAATTTTCATAACTTGATTACCTACAGATTTTTAGGGGCTGTTTTGGGATACTGTCGCTTGAACTTAAACTCCACATCTTGAAGAGTCTGACTGTTCCGAAACCAATGGACTTGTACGGAAGCTCCATTAATTTCAAAAGCCTCAATACTTGTCATTTTATCCCACTCTTCAGCATTCCCGCCATAAACAGCAATAAGTCTCGGTGCATCGCCCAACAGTCTATCTGTAGCGCAATGAATTACTATGCAATTACCAGCCTTAGCATCTTGCAGGAGCAATTGCTCTGGTAAATTTCTGGGACTCTCATCGGGGATAGCACCTTGATTCATAGTTTAACAGTTGCAGATGTTATTTGTCAAAAAGCTGTTTGAATCAACGGCAAAAGACTAAATTTACCTTCCCACTTTCTCAACTCAAACACTGACAGTTTCCCGCAACTTCTCAACTGCCATATCTAACGGAGGCAAAGTAAAATCCTCAGCATCCATCAATTCCTTAACCTTCTCAAAAATCTCAACTTCCGCCTCTTCCTGATCCGTCAGTTTATCATAAAAATAAGGATCGGTAAACCACTGTTCAAAAGCCATCTCTAACCGCCCATTCGGTGCTAGTTCAAACCGCCAATACTTAGAAACTCTACTGTCAACCACCTCAAACAGCGGTGCAGGATTCTGCATGGGATAATAGGTGTAGTTATCATCACAGATATAGTACCAAACATTACCCTGCGATTGGTAAAGAGCGTAGACAACATATTCCTTGCCAAGCGTTAGGGGAAATCCCACTTCTTTCGTAAAATAGAACTCAGGCTTGAGGTAACTTTCAGGGAGAGCATTACCTGTATTGGCAATACAGCGAATTTTCATGTTTTTTATAACTACAGATTTTTAAGTGCAGCTTTAGGATATGTACGTTTGAATTTGAACTCAACAGTTGGGCAGTCTCGTTATTTCTGAACCAATGTACTTCAACAACTGCTCCCTCAATTACTGCGGTTTGGGCACTAACCATTTTAACCCAATCTCCGACTTTGCCCCCGTAATTAGCAACCAATCTGGGAGCATCTCCCAACGGCTTATCTGCACTGCCTTGAATTCGCTTGCCGACGCTAGCTTTAGCATCTTGCAACAGAAGTTGCTCCTGCAAATTTCTCGGAATCTCATCGGGAATAGCACCTTGCTTCACCATTTAAAAGCTTAAAATATTGTTTGTCAAACCGAATAAAAACTCATTTTAGCAGGTACAGTTGCCGCCAACAACTTACCCCGCGAAATCACATACCGAACCGCAGCGCGCTTCCTAATTGCATCATAACAATCCTCAGCATCCAACACAATCAAATTTGCAGGTTTCCCCGCATCTATCCCATAATTATCATCTCCCAGATTGAGAGTTTTAGCACCGTTGACAGTGACCATATTACAACAAAGGGAAATCAGCCTAGATTTCCCTGCACTTGCAATTCTTATCCTCTGCAATATCAGTGTGTCATCCACTGTTGCAGTCGAGAAAATAAAGGACTCTCAGAATGCAGCCAAACCACATCATCAGTCATATTTCCCTCTTTCGCCTTGGACAATTGTAGCCGAGCGCCCAAACCTTCCCGTTTCGCCTCCAAGTTAAAAGCTTCATAACCAAATTCGCCCATCAGAGAGCAAAGTTCTGCTACACTGGAACCGGCCCGTTCCAGATGGCCAGCTACAACTTCTGTCAACACCGCAGGGCGAAGCTTTTGCAGCGTTTGGGAGAAACCTTTAATCACATTCACCTCAAACCCCTCCACATCAATTTTAATAAAAGTAGCACCAGGAAGATTATCTGGGAGCATTTCATCTCCGCGATACACAGGCACTTGATACTGATTAGAAATCAGCCTTCGATCTTTTTCGGGAAGTTGAGCGAAAGTACCCAAACCACTAACATCTGTAGGCACTGTCAGTGTCAGTTCATTTCGCTCGTTAGAAAGGCCGCACTGGTGCAGAGAAACTTTATGCAATTCATTGTCTGTTACCGCAGCTTTTAATTTTTGAAACGCCAGAGGATTTGGTTCAAAAGAGTGTACGCATCCTGTTGTTCCTGTATGATAAGCAGCCAAAAGAGTAATCATGCCCGTATTTGCCCCCGCATCAATAAAGCTGTCCCCAGGCTGTACAGAATTTTGGACGAAGAGTTGTGTCGGTAAGTCATAATAACGGCCTAAAAAATAGCTCATGCGATCGTTCCACTTGGAAAGATCCACCGCCATCCGATAACCGTGGAACTTCCCTCGCATCTCCCGTATAGGAGCATTTTTCCACAAATCTTCCCGGTACACACCTGTGAGTGTCATCAGTTTTCCCCATCCTGGGAGTTCCTGGCGCGTATAGGGTAAAATCAAAAGAGTATAGAGTGGATAATTCATAATTATTAGACCTCTCCCAAAACTATTAAACATGGTTAAGCAGCTATAATCAGCCTAGTTGATATACTATCAAAGTTCTACAACAAATTTTTATTAAATAAATCAGACAATCTCAAACTCCAGATTGTGATGTTTCACAAAATCAAAAGTAAAATGGTCAACCACATTAGTATTGCTCAACTCCAGATTGTAAAAATCAACAAAATCCGCATCAAAATAAGGCCCAGCGTGCCAAGTCCCCACATCTAACTTAATAAAACAATTGCCCGGAATCAGAAAAGCAGCCATATCTTCTAAACTCGGTTTATAGCTATCCCCAGGAGGCGCAACCGCAATCAACCAATCCTTCCCATCCAAAGAACCCAAACACTGAGTACATTGAACGTGTCGTGTAATTTTGCCAAACTTGCGACCTTTATTGTGCAGCCGCATAATGTAAAATCTAGGAATACCATTTTGCAAGTTTAACTGAGCATCCTCAGCATCGAAAGACTTGCCATCAACAGCCGGAAAGATAACTTGACCGTAACTCCGAAAATTCTCCGGTGTCGCCCATTGTGCGGATAAGTGCTTAGTCGAAATTGATTCGCTCATAAATCCCAACATTCCTAGCTTTCTCCGTCATAAATATTCTAATATAAATAGTAAGCTCACTTTATTTCTACTTGGAGTGCAGCTAAAAACCAACCTTTCGACTCATCCCACAAGAAAATAAACAAGATTGCTTTCATTCGATCGCCCTTCTTGAAATTAATCTGCGTTAATCTGTGTTTATCTGCCTGACATCTGCGGTTTCAGTATCAACCTTACAATCACGCATCAGCACACTGCTGCAAAAAACGAGCCGGAATATCAGGCCGAGCACCCCAATGCAAATGCAAGTAAGAAGCGTGCACCTGACAAACTCCCCAACCTTCAGCAACCGCCTCAACTTCCCCCCGTTTCCCATACCTCCAACTGTGATAAACTGGATTACTCGGTTCAACAGTTAAATGCGATCGATGAAACTCATGTCCCCAAACCTCATCAAGAGCAGTTAACACCGAACTATCCCTCACCGCCACAGCTTCTCGGTATCCCAGCGTCAAACGCTTTCCCATCGCAGCAGCAGTTTTCAACACTCCCACCCCTGGCCAAGAATTGCCATCGAAGTCTACAATAGAATCGCACAAATACATCAAACCGCCGCACTCCGCATAAGTCGGCATTCCCGAAAAAATAGCACTTCTTACCGCATCCCGAATTAAAACATTACCGCTCAATTTTTGAGCAAACACTTCGGGAAAACCACCACCAAAATATAACCCTTGCACATTGTCAGGAAAAACCGAGTCATCAAGCGGACTCCAAAATACCAACTCGGCACCCAACTCTTCCAACAAATCAAGATTGTCCTGATAGTAAAAATTAAAAGCCCGATCGCGCGCAACAGCAATCCTCACTCCAAATTGTTTTCCCAAACTGTTGACAACATCATCTTTTTTAGTTACAATAACCGAAGGGAGACTGTGTCTACCCGAAAGTTGCTCAGACCCCTCACCCCCCCCATTTCGAGTTGCAGCCAACAAAGGCAAAAGTTGCTCCCAGTCAAAACTAACAGCAGCCAAATCAGCCAGTTTATCGATCGCAGCATGAAGATTCGGCAACTCCTCAGCAGGAATCAAACCCAAATGTCGATCGGGAATAGTAACAGCCTCATCCCTACGCAAAACGCCCAAAATAGGTAAATTGAGCGGTTTGAGAGCCTCTTGAAGCAACTCCAAATGTCGATCGCTAGCCACCCGATTCAGCACCAAACCAGCGAATTTAAGGTCAGGGTTAAAAGAACGAAAACCGTGGGCGATCGCAGCCACAGAACCAGAGAGCCTGCTGCAATCTATCACAAACAATACCGGCAAATTCAGCAAATGAGCAACATGAGCCGTAGAAGCAAAGGAAATAGAATAGTGTTGTTTTCCTTCTGGCTTCCTTAAATCCGTTAAATCATTTACATCATTTACATCTCGTACAATCGTTGCCGAACTTCTATCCGTTACATCCGTTACGAAATCCGTTGCCGAACTTTCTTCTTCTTTCTTCCGAGAAACCCCATCAAATAGCCCCATCACCCCTTCAACTAAGGCATAATCGACATCTTCAATATGACGAGAAAAACACTTTTTTACATAAGATTCAGACGTTAACACCGGGTCTAAATTTCGACAGGGGCGACCAGTAACAAAAGCATGAAACATCGGGTCAATGTAATCGGGTCCCACCTTAAAAGATTGAACATTCAAGCCGCGACGGATTAAATAAGCTAAAAGGGCGATCGTCACAGTCGTCTTTCCCGCCCCGCTGCGTTCGCCAGCAATTACTAAAGTCATAGTTCTAGATTAGTTACAAAAAATACTGAAAATAGATCGGTTATAAAGTTATGAGTATTGCTCTCGAACTTCTCAAATAATACATACATATTTAACGAACCGCGAAGACGCGAAGACCGCGAAGGAAGAATGAGAAGAAGAATATAGGTAATTTCGTTGCTTTTTAGAAGTAATTTATAGTTTTGAGTCAAAGAAAATTATTAATTCAAAACTCATAAATTCTAACTCATAACTCCTAAAAAAGTAGGGCAGACATTGCCTGCCCCACTGAATATTAACTCAATCCTTATTCCTTCTTCCTTATTCCGACGGACATCGAACTGACATCCGTTACATCCGTTACATCCGTTACACAATCCGTTGCCGAACTTCTCTTTACCGCTTAGCCAACTTCAGCATTTGAGCCGTCACTGCCAAACTTTCTTCGTAAAGCACATCTCGGCCCCAACTCTGCAAGTGCTGGCCCAGCAACTGTTCCGTCACCTGATCGAACAGAGGACTCACCTGGTTAAACCGATCGGTTTGAGCGCCGCCCTTTGTTTCCATCCGCATACAGCCGCCCACTTCCGAACACAGAACCGTACCGCAGTCAGCCTTTTCGTTCGTCGAATTCAAACGCAGAGCAATCAAATCGCCCGGAACATCGCCCGTATCAGCAGTAGGAATAGCAGCCAACTCCGCTTCGACAACCCGTTCGTCCGGCCCCGCGAATTTAATTCGCTTGATTTGGTAATCGCCCTCTTCCTGTTTGAAAGCAACCGGACGCCACTGAAGCCGACTCGCCAGCCAGCCCAAATACATCAGCGCTTGAGTAGAATTGTCCTGTTCGTAATCGATCGTCACCCGATCGATTTCCCGAATCGCCGCGCGACGTTCCGGCGCGTCAAAAGCCTCAGCAGCCAACTCCTGCCACGCCGCCAGCCGACGCCAATTCAGATCCGCGATCGGAATTCCTTCCTCGATCAGACTTTGCATCAACAGCAATTCAGCTTCACACTCGGCAAAGCTGCTAGAGTCAACAATCACAGAACTGCTAATTGTCGCCAGCCGCTGGAACAAACCTCGATCGGCATCAGGATTCGCCTTCCACCACAGCAGCGTCGGCAAATCCGGGATCGTCAACGCCGTCACGATGCCACTCACCCGTTCCAAAGCAGCTTCCGTACCCCGCAGGGTAATATACTCGCAGCAGATCAGATTGCCAGTGGTGCGCTTGTGCACCGGACAATAAGCAGCCACTTGAGCCTGTACGCCCGTATCTTCCCCCGCCGTCGGGCACAGAGCAATAATCCGGCAGGGATTGGCAGCTACAATCGCGTCAGCCACGCCCGAACCCCCGGAACCCAAACCACTCGATCCCATCTCCTCACCATTGGAATTTTTGCGAGCCACTTCTTCCCGCAAAGTTGCCAGCAATTCAGCATTAGGTTTGCCAGTTCTCGGCAGTCCGTAAGCTTTTTGAGCCGCCCTGATGCTAGATGCCGTCATCGGCCCAGTAATACCGTCCACTGGCCCGTCGTAAAACCCCAGATCCGCTAATAACCGCTGAGTTTCTTCCGGTTCGTAGACTACAAAAGTAAAAGTTGTTGCCCTACTAGCGATCGGAACATCGCCCTTTGAACCAGATTCTCTGTAACTTTCCCAAATTTGACTCAATTCTGCTTCTATTTGGTCGATCGACACATCTTTAGGATTTTGCAGCGAAACCAGAGGCGGAGCTTTCATCGGTGTCATCGTCATAAATCTTCTCTCCTTTGTTATTAGTCATTAGTTATTAGTCATTGGTCATTGGTTCTTAGTCATTGGTTCTTAGTCATTAAGTTATTAGTTAGTAGTTATGAGTTAGCAGCTATTAGCTAATCACTAATACTAATGCTGACCAATAACTAATGACTAATGACTGCTGACTAATGGCTTTTAAAGTCTGCGCCACTTGCGGCCGTCTCTGTTAATTAGCAGTTCTGCTTCCGTCGGTTCCCAAGTACCCGCTTCGTATTTAGGAACCAAATCTGGGTCGTTGGACGATTCCCACTCCATCAGCGCCGGCGTTACCACCCGCCAAGCTTCTTCCACTTCATCAGAACGGGTAAACAAAGTTTGGTCGCCCAGCATACAATCAATTAACAGGCGATCGTAAGCATCCGAAGATGTCACCCCAAAAGAAGAACCGTAACTGAAATCCATATCCACCGTCCGCGTCCGCAAATCCGGCCCCGGCATTTTCGCCTCGAACCTCAGCGAAATCCCCTCATTGGGATGCACGCGCATAGTCAAAACGTTAGGAGTAGTTTGTTGGGCCGCAGACTGAAAAATTAACAGCGGCACTTCGCGGAACTGAATAGCAATTTCGCTAACTTTTTTCGGCAACCGCTTGCCGGTTCGCAGGTAAAAAGGCACTCCCTGCCAGCGCCAGTTGTCAATCATAAACTTCATCGCCACAAAAGTTGGCGTCGTCGAGTTGGCTGCAACCCCCGGTTCATCGTGATACCCCGGCACCTGTTTGCCCTTCATCCAACCTGCGGAATATTGACCGCGAATCGCTGAGAACTCCAAGTTATGCAAATCTGCCAAGCGAGTTGCTTGCAGAACTTTCATCTTTTCGGTGCGGATGCTGTCAGCGTCCAATGAATTCGGTGGTTCCATCGCCGTCAGACAGAAAATCTGCATCAAGTGGTTTTGCAGCATATCCCGCAACGCCCCAGAGGATTCGTAGTAACCTGCCCTGTCTTCTACGCCTACTGTTTCTGCCACTGTAATTTGTACGTGATCGACAAATTGCCGATTCCATAGCGGTTCAAAAATCGCGTTAGCAAACCGGAACACCATTAAATTCTGAACAGTTTCTTTACCCAAATAGTGGTCGATCCGGTAAACTTGCTGTTCTTGGCAAACCTTCTGCACGACTCGGTTGAGAGCTTTTGCCGAACTCAAGTCGCGGCCGAAGGGTTTTTCAATTACCAAGCGGTGTTTTACTGGATCGACCAGCATTTGAGCCTCACCCAGTTGCCTAATTGCTTCTGGGAAAAAGTTCGGGGAAACTGATAGATAAAATATGTGATTGCCACGAGTTCTCCTTTCTTCGTCGAGTTCCGCTAAGAAGGCTTTGAGTTTTTGATAGCTTTCGGGGTTGTCAATGTCGCCCGGACAGTAGTACAAACCTTTAGCGAATTCTTGCCAAAATTCTTCATTGCCAATGCCGCCGCCAAATTCTTCAATGCCTTCGCGCATTTGCTCTCGGAAGTAATCGTGACTCCAAGGGCGGCGGGCTACTCCCACCACGGTAGTTTCCGGTGGCAAGCGTCGATCGCGCTTCATCTGATAAATTGCTGGTACCAGTTTGCGCTGGGTCAGATCCCCAGAAGCTCCGAAGATTACCAGAATTTGTGGTTCCGGCACCCGTTCTTTTCGTAAACCTACGCGCAACGGATTTTCAAGTAGCGTTACCATTTATTTTCCTTTTTCTAGTGATGTTAACCCTGCCAAGACACCATGATAGTTTGCGGTCATTTCTGCTAGTTGCTGGGTGAGAGAGTTAATCGGTTCTTCATACTGCTAGAGGAGGCAGATGATTTTGCTCTCTAGGAACTCTAACACCCATTAATCTCAAAATTCCTAGAGAGGATTTAAAACTCAGCATTTAAGAACCCAAATAATTATCTATTCCGATTCCTAAATGCTTCTGCCTTTCAGGATACAGATATCTGCCTAAGCGACGGGTGACAACTTCTGGACTTTCTCTTGCAAGGAATCCATCAGGGATTGGAACGGGGTGACGAATTTATCAATCCCGTCGAGGAGCAAGTCTGCCATCACTTGGTCCAAGTTGATGTCGATGTCGGGATCTTTGAGACTTTCGATCAGGGTGTAAGCTTCTGCAACGTTGTTCTCAATCCGGGGTGCGACATCGCAGTGGTCGAAACAAGCTTCAACGGTGTTCGGCGGCAAAGTGTTAACGGTGTCGGGGCCGATTAGTTCATCGACGTACATGACATCGCTGTAGTTGGGGTTTTTGGTGCTGGTGGAAGCCCACAGCAAGCGCTGCACTTTCGCTCCTTTGGCTGCTAAAGCTTGCCAGCGATCGCTCGCTACGATCTCTTTATACTTCTGGTAAGCTACCTTCGCATTGGCGATCGCAATTTTCCCCTTCACTGCTTCCAGTTTAGCTTTTGTGGAAATATCTGTGACATTTTTGAGTTTCTCGTCAATCTTGCCATCGACATTGATGTCGATCCGACTCAAGAAGAAACTGGCAACAGAAGCAATATTGCTAATATCCAAACCTTTAGCCGCCCGCGCTTCTAAACCGCGAATGTAAGCCCAGAAGGTTTCGACGTAGCTGTCAACGGAGAATAGCAAAGTAACGTTAACGTTAATGCCTTCGCTGATGACTCGCTCGACTGCGGGCAAACCTTGAGCGGTTCCCGGAATCTTAATCATCACGTTTTCTTTGCCGAGGGCTTTGTAATAGCGCATGGCTTCACTAATCGTGCTTTCTGTGTCGTTGGCGATCGTCGGTGGCACTTCAATGCTAATGTAGCCGTCCAAACCCTTCGACTCTGCGTAAACTGGGGCGAAGATGTCGCAAGCGTTGCGGATATCTTCAAATACCAGAGATTCGTAAATCTCCATTACAGATTTACCCGCCCGGATGCCGGCTTCGATATCCGCGTCGTAAATCACATTACCCGCAATCGCTTTCTCAAAAATAGCCGGATTAGATGTAATCCCGCGCAGTCCCCGACTTTCAATCATCTGTTTGAGTTCGCCGGACTCGATCAGATCGCGAGTCAAATTGTCCATCCAGATACTTTGGCCAATTTCTTTGATTTCTAACAGGTGATTCGTTGGTGTTGCTGTCATTACTGTAACTCCTACAATTTGATAGCTGTTAATTGGGAATTTAGGATCGGGTCTAAAAGCATTGGGCATTGCTTAGTTATTAGTTGTTATTTTTTGGTTCTAATGACCAATAACTAATGACTAATAACTAATGACTAATGACCAATGACTAATGACTAATGACTTCACTCTTGGACTGTTCTAGGATTGCGCGCTCGATCTTGAATAAAAGACTCGACCATCGCTACATTTTCTTTACTGCCGACAATTAAGGGCGATCGCTCGTGCAGCTTGGTTGGCACTACATCCAAGATGTCTTGAATACCGGTACTGGCCCGCCCGCCGGCTTGCTCCATCAAAAACGCCAAAGGAGCCGATTCGTAGAGCAAACGCAATTTGCCTTCCGGATTTTTCACCGTTCCGGGGTACAAAAACACGCCTCCCTGGAATAAAATCCGGTGGAAATCTCCCACCAAAGCCCCACCGTACCGGGCGCTGTAGCCTTCGCTGCGGTGTACGTAGCGAATGTAGTCCCTCAAAGATTCCTCCCACTGCCAGAAGTTGCCTTCATTAACGCTGTAAATCGGGCCGCGATCGGGAACCTTAATGTTTTCGTTAGCTAGAATAAACTCGCCCAAACTGGGGTCGAGGGTAAAGGAATGAACACCCTGACCGATCGAATAAACCAGCATGGTACTCGGGCCGTAGAGCACATAACCAGCGGCAATTTGTTTGTGTCCATGTTGCAGCAAGTCGGAAGCAGAACCATCTGCATCGTCCCCCTCTTGCTTGCGGATGCTGAATATGGAGCCTACATTGAGATTGATGTCAAGATTGGAAGAACCGTCTATGGGATCGTAGAGCAGACTGTAACGCCCGATCGGACAATTTTCGGGAATGTAGTAGGGTTTTTCCATTTCCTCCGAAGCCAAGCGGCAAACAAGTCCGCTTTGCTGGAATACCGAGATAAACACTTCATTGGCATAGATATCCATCTTTTTGACGGATTCTCCCTGCACGTTCACAGCCCCTGTAAACCCTAAAGCATCTTCCATTAACCCGGCTCTGCTGAGCCGCCTCGCGATCAGCTTGGCCGCCAGCCCGATGCGATTCATCAGGGCACTGAGATCCTGAGCATCTGCACTAAAGCTATGGAGTTGCTGGAGTACGTGACGGGATAGAGTTGTGCAATCGCGGTCTAAGGATTGTACCTGCTCGGTCGGGCCCAGGCGGGCTTCCCCTGTCGGCGCGTTTACCATGATTTTGATGTCCTCCCTGTCTTGTGGCTCGTTTGGGATTTTTCAGGTGCTTCATACTTGCTCCTGAATCGGCTTTTAGGTCGATCGTCCCCCAAGTTCTATCTTAGGAAGGGTTTTGCGATCGGGCGTCGAACTTTAGGTGAATTTTAGATCCCCATCGAAAATTGAGGAGTTCGATCGAGTGTTGAGTCGGAAATTGTATTCAAAATCACTAAATTTTTTATCTATATCGAAATTGGGGTCGTCTGGGGCGATCGCAGTCAATCGCCCGTCATACAAAAGTTCGATCGCCCGCAGAATCAATCGCCGATCGCCGGAAACAGAAAAATTACCTAAAAACGGGCGATCGCCCCAAAGGAAATTGTACTCTGTGTACTATCGCCCTGAAAGACCAAAGCATCGACAATGATTCGATCGTCCCTAACATCGATCGTCTGTCATACATACAAAAGTACGATCGCCTGTAACATCGATCGCCCATCATATAAAAGTTCGATCGCCCGCAGAATTGTTCCAATAATTATTGTCGTGTCGATCGCCCGCAACCAAACTCGATCGCCTATCATTGAAATAACCCGCTTGCAGCCTGAAATTAGGAGAACCGTCAAATGCTAGAAGCTGCGATATTGGGAGGTCTTCTGAAGGTCGCTTTCGATGGGATAGTGGGCACTCAAGCCAATGATGCAGTCAA
The DNA here is from genome assembly GCF_036705715.1 of Microcoleus sp. AT3-D2. Taxonomy (NCBI): domain Bacteria; kingdom Bacillati; phylum Cyanobacteriota; class Cyanophyceae; order Oscillatoriales; family Microcoleaceae; genus Microcoleus; species Microcoleus sp. AT3-D2. The sequence continues at coordinate 55,583 of NZ_JAUBVE010000031.1, forward strand.
GCACCTCTGTTTGAAGGGAGTAAATAAGCTATCACGAAATGGTAAAATTGTCAATCACGATTTAGAAAAAGCGCTGAAACGTTCTTTCCTGAAAGCTCAGCAACAAATCGCCTCAGAATGTCATAAAGAATTGGTTGAGCCGTCTCGCAGGGCTTCTAGAGGTATCGTTATTTACTTGCCTCAAGACCGTTCTTATTTAGAATGGCTAGATAAGAAGATTAAGCAGTTAAAATCTGAATTAAAGCAGGTTAACAAAGAAACACCCCCTTCTGGGATTCCCATAGAAGGTTTAGATGAGATAGAATTGCTGCTAAGTTCCAGAAACGAGTTAAGCCAAAATCGATTTCAAGAAGTTGAAAATAAACTGCTGGAGATTGCACTAAAAGATTGTGATGTCACACTTTATCAAGCTAAATTAACCGAAAATTTGTTTAGCTTAGTATCTGCGTACTTTGCCGAGGAAATCAAGGACAATGAAAAGGTATTCCAGATTTTTACAGCGCAAAGTTTAACGCGGAATGATACCCAAACCGCCGAAACTCACGCTTTGATTGAACAGCTAAAGACTTTGCTTGAGGAGATAGTTGAAAAGAGCCAGATTGCTTACGTGGCGATTGACTGGTCAGCTATTTGCCAGCAGATATTAGACGAGAAAGAACAGCAGCGACTGAGTAGCAACCAACTAACTTTTGGCAACCATGAAATAGATGATGTTTATGTGCCGCTGGGATTGGTGGAACGGCAGAAAGTGACTCAGCGAAGCGAGGATGTTGCGGCTGAGGAAGGTTCGGATTTATACCGGGAAAAAGAAGTTACTCAAAAATTTGAACACAGCGAGTTTCTTGAGCAAGTTATCCAGCAAGGAAGTAGCCCGAAAAGCAATGGGAAGCGGTTAGGCATTATTGGGGAAGCGGGGGCGGGGAAAACAACGCTGTTGCGGCAGATTGCGAATTGGGTAGTGGCTGAAATTTCCGAGGCGATTGTAATTTGGGTATCCTTGGCGGATTTGCAAGGGAAGGAATTAGAGCCGTATTTATTTGATAATTGGCTGTTGGCGGCTATTAAGAGAATTGGGAAGGCTGAGGCGACTGCGGAAATTAAGGATGATTTTTTAGCACAGTTTAATGCTGAGCGCGTGTGGTTGGTGTTGGATGGGGCGGATGAGATAGCGGTGGGGGATGGCAATCCTTTGGCGGAAATTCAGCGGCAAATTAGAACTGGCGGCTGTATTCAAAAGGCGCGAATAGTGCTAAGTTGTCGGCAGAATGTTTGGGATGCGATCGGCACTGCGTTGGATACTTTTGATACTTATCGCACTCTGGAGTTTTCCTATCCCGAACAGGTGGAAATATTTATTGATAAATGGTTTGGAACCCCCCCTAACCCCCCCTTGCTAAGGGGGGGGACAAGAGAAGACGGGGACGGGAAACAAGAAGGGGAAACTCTTACTCCCCCCTTATTAAGGGGGGCTGGGGGGGATCTTTCTCAACAGCTACGGGAAGCATTAGCAGCATCAGGAAAAGAGCGAATTCGAGATTTAGTGAAAAATCCCCTGAGATGTTCGCTGCTGTGCGGTACTTGGCAGTCGTTGGATGGGGATTTGCCGGATACTAAGGCTAAGCTTTATCAGCGGTTTGTGACAGCTTTGTATCAGTGGAAAAAACCGCGCCTGAATTTGATTCAGCAGCAGGAATTGAATGCGGCTTTGGGGAAATTGGCACTTTCAGGGATGTTAAATGAAACGTCGCGGTTTCAGTTGCGAGAAAGTGCGGGATATCGGGTGATGGGTGAATCGCAGTTTGAGTTAGCTTGTCGTTTGGGTTGGCTGAATTTAGTGGCGAGGGATGCGGAGACGGCGGAGGGGATTTATGCTTTTTACCATCCGACGTTTCAGGAATATTTTGCGGCGTTGGCGGTTGAGGATTGGCACTTTTTCTTGAATCACTTTCCTAAGAATCCGCAACATCCTGATGCTCGATACCGCATTTTTGAGAAGCAGTGGAAAGAGGTAATTTTGCTGTGGTTGGGGCGTGAGGATGTAGGGAAGGAGGAGAAGGAAGCGTTTATTAAGGCGTTGGTTAAGTTTAAGGTTGGGTGGGATAAATTTTATGGATATCGGGCATATTTTCTAGCGGCTGCGGGGATTGCTGAGTTTAAAGATTGTAGTCTTGCTGATGAGATTGTGTCGCAAATTGTTATTTGGGGATTTGGTTATTTTAATAAGCAAAAACAGGATTGGCGGACATTTATCGATCCAATTGTCGATAGAGCAAGGGAAGTTCTGAAAGAGACGGATCGGGAAAAGGCGATCGCAGCTTTAGCAGAGTTAATCCGCAATTCAGGTGATGAATATACCCGGAGGCGAGCGACAAAAAGCTTAGGGGAAATAGGCAAACATTGCCCAGAAACTATCTCCGTTTTAGTCGAGTTAATCGGTACTTCTCAGGATGAACATACCCGGTGTGTAGCGGCAGAGAGCTTAGGAAAAATAGAAAAAAATAACCCAGTTGCGATCGCCACTTTAGTCGAGTTACTCCGCAAGTCAGTTGAGAACAAGACCGAGAAGCGAGTGGCATATAGCTTGGGAAAAATAGGCAAAGATAGCCCAGAAGCGATCGCCGCTTTAGTAGAACTCATCCCCAATTCAGTTGAGAACGGTATGGACAGGTTTTTCTATCGGCACAACGTACCTACCTATATAATATTGGCATATAGCTTAGTGAAAATAGGCAAAGATAATCCTGTTGCGAGCGCCGCTTTAGTAGAGTTAATCCGCACTTCAGATAATAAAATTACTCAATGCTTCGCGGCAGAAATTTTAGGTAAGATAGACAAAGATAACCCGGTAGCGATCGAAACTTTATTGGAGTCAATCCGCAACTACCGTGAGAAAGATACCCGCTATCAAGCAGCAGAAAGATTAGCAAGAATCGGCAAAAACAACCCAATTGCGATCTCCGCTTTAGTCGAGTTAATTCGCACTTCACGTAATAAAGTTACCCGGTGGCGAGCGGCAGAATGCTTAGGGAAAATAGATAAAGATAACCCAGTTGCAATCAGCGCTTTAGTCGAGTTAAGCCGCAATTCCAATGAAAAAACCCGGTGGTCAGCGGCAGATAGCTTAGGTAAAATAGGCAAAAATAACCCAGTTGCGATCGCAGCTTTAGTCGAGTTAATCCGCAATTCCGGTGCTGAAAGTACCCGGTGTCAAGCGATAAAAAGCTTAGGGGCAATAGGCAAAAACAACCCAGAGGCAATCTCCGCTTTAGTCGAGTTGCTCGGTACTTCTCAAAGTGAATATACCCAGCTTCAAGCGGTATCTAGCTTAGAGAAAATAGATAACAATAACCCAGTTGCAATCTCCACTTTAGTCGAGTTGCTCGGCGCTTCTCAGAATGCCTATCATCGGTGGGAATTGGGAAATAAATTAGAAAAAATAGGCCAAAATAACCCAGTTGCGATCGCCATTTTCGTCGAGTTAATCCGCAATTCAGGTGATCCAGATACCCGGCTTCAAGCGGCAGAATTCTTAGGGAAAATAGACAAAAATAACCCAGTTGCGATCGCCACCTTAGTCGAGTTAATCCGCAATTCAGGTGATCCAGATACCCGGTGTCGAGCGGCATCTAGCTTAGGAAAAATAGAGAAATATCACCCAGTTGCGATCGCGACTTTAATAGAGTTGATTCCTAGTTATCACCCTGAACATTCTATTTTTGACCCGGCAGATAGCTTACTGAAAATTATGAAAGGTAAACACTTCGCCACCGCAGTCTCAGGTTTGAAAAATCGCCTAACCTCGGAAATCTACAAAAATGATTTGGGTCGCAATGAGAAGTGCTACGGAGTCATCTGGCATTGTGCCGAAAATATGACTTACCCAGAATTTTATCAAGCATGGCACGCTTAACCCACCCCTAGAATTGTCGTTAACAGGTTTTGGGCCAAATCAAGAGGACTTGCTGAATGCGGTACAGAATTGGATTGGGGCGAGGGGATAAGTCGCATATCCAGGGGCCGGACTTAGGCTGGGCCGTTTTCTTACAGGTATTACAAAAACGTGCGATCGACCAAAAGCAGATGCGAACAAATCCTTTAACCTACAATACTATTTCTAGAGATGCCATCAACCGAGCCTCCGAAAGACTCCCCCAAACCATGCCCAAGCCAAAAAAGACCCCCGCCAAAACCTACACTGAAATCAACCTCAGCGATCCTCAATATTACTTCAACCGAGAACAAAGCTGGCTAGAATTCAACAACCGCGTGCTCCACGAAGCCCTCGACCCCCGCACGCCCCTCCTAGAAAGACTCAAATTTCTCGCTATTTTTAGCTCCAACCTAGACGAATATTTTATGGTGCGCGTGGGCGCCCTCAAACAACAAGTACACGCAAAAGTCAGCAAATTAACCTCCGACGGCCGCACGCCCCAACAACAGCTAGATGCCCTGAACAAGCGGCTTTTGCCGATGGTTACTCAGCAGCACTCATATTTTGAGCAAACCCTGCGGCCGAAACTAGCAGCAAGCGAAATCTACATTCTCGACTACATTGACCTCAATCAAGAACAGCGCAATTATTTGCACCGCTACTTCAAAGAACAAGTATTTCCCGTACTCACTCCCCTAGCAGTTGACCCCAGCCACCCATTCCCCTACCTTTCAAATCTCAGCCTCAATTTAGCAGTAGTAGTCAGGGACCCCGACACGCGGGAAGAATTATTTGCCCGTGTCAAAGTCCCGCAGGTTTTGCCGAGGTTTGTGCCACTACCGGGGGATTTGCAGTGGCAGCAGAGGGGCAAATCTCCTGTTTGGACTGGCGTGCCCCTAGAACAGGTGATTGCCCACAATTTAGAAGCTTTGTTTCCGGGGATGGACGTTGAGGAATATCACCCGTTCCGCATTACTCGCAATTCCGATTTGACCGTGGAGGAAGATGAGGCGGAGGATTTGCTGCTGGCAATAGAACAGGAACTCCGCAAGCGCCGGTTTGGAGGTTCTGCGGTGCGGATGGAAATTCAAGCGATTATGCCGCCTGCGCTGCGAGATATGCTGATGGAGGAGCTGGAGCTCGGTGAGCAAGATGTTTACGTCGTAGAGGGGCTGCTAGGCCTCAAGGATTTGATGTCTTTTGTGGGGCTGCCAGTGCCGGAACTGAAAGACCCGCCTTGGACTCCGGTTGTGCCGCCCCGTTTGCGGAACTCGGAATCGGCAAGGATTTTAGAGAAATCGATGTTGGATGGTGAAGATGGTGAGGATATTTTCACCGCCATCCGCCAGGGGGATTTAATGCTGCACCATCCTTATCACTCGTTTGCGGCGACGGTACAGCGGTTTATTACTGAGGCGGCGCACGATCGCTCCGTGTTAGCGATTAAGATGACTTTATACCGCACTTCTGGTGATTCGCCGATCGTCAGCGCCTTAATTCAAGCAGCAGAAAACGGCAAGCAGGTAGCTGTTTTAGTAGAACTCAAAGCTAGGTTTGACGAAGAAAATAATATTAATTGGGCTCGCAAGTTAGAACAAGCGGGAGTCCACGTAGTTTACGGTTTGGTGGGACTCAAAACCCACACAAAGATTGTGATGGTAGTGCGTCGCGAGGACGATTACATCCGCCGCTATGTCCACATCGGCACCGGCAATTACAATCCCAAAACAGCCGGACTGTATACCGATGTGGGTTTGTTGAGTTGTCGCGAGGATTTGGGATCGGATTTGACGGATTTGTTTAATTATTTGACTGGTTATTCGCGGCAGGTATCTTATCGCAAATTATTGGTGGCACCGGTCAATATGCGCGATCGATTTTTAGCTTTAATCCGCCGCGAGGTCGAATTCTGCCACTTGCAAGCCGAAGGCGGCAACGGTAGCTGCGGCCGCATTGTCGCTAAAATGAACGCTTTAGTTGACCCTCAAATTATTGTTGCTTTGTACGAAGCTTCGCAAGCGGGAGTTAAAATTGATTTGATTATCAGGGGGATTTGCTGTTTGCGTCCCGGCGTTGAAGGTGTTAGCGAAAATATCAGAGTAATCAGTATTATCGGTCGCTTTTTAGAGCATTCTCGGATGTTTTATTTTTTCAACGGTGGCGACGAAGAGGTGTATATTGGTTCTGCTGACTGGATGCAGCGCAATCTCACAAGACGGGTTGAGGCGATCGTTCAAGTGGAAGACCCGACAATTGCCAAGGAATTGCAAGAAATTTTGGGTGTAATGCTGGCTGACAACCGCCAAGCTTGGGATTTGCAGCCGGGAGGACACTACTCTCAGCGGCGACCGCCTGCTAATTGCCCGGAAGTAAGCTCTCAGCAAATTTTGATGGATATGGTGATGAATTAATCATTAGGAATGGGGCATGGGGCATGGGGCATGGGGAATTGGTTATTAGCTATCTGTTATTGGTTATTAGCTATCTGTTATTGGTTATTAGCTATTAGTCAACAGTCAACAATGCCCCATGCCCCATTCCCAATGCCCAATGCCCAATGGCCCTAACTGTTAAAAGTACGTTTGAATTCTTCTAAGAGATCGTCAATTTCTTCGATCGCCTGACTAACATCTATTCTCAGGGCTCCCAAGTCCGATCGATCTAACAGCCGCACGAGGGATTCCCGCTTGACTTCGATCTCTGCTACGCGCTCTTTGATTGCTTGTGCATCCATGGTTTTTTGCCTTTGCTACTATTAACAAAAATATTTGACATTCCCCTCTGCGAACAGACGGAGATTCTTAATTCACCGACCTACCTTTATGGGCAAATCCTTCACTGTTTTTATAGGGAAAGTGATGAACCTGCTCAGGGTTTTTGGGTCTGTGTTATAGTTTGATTGTACATCAAAACTTCCCCCAAACTTCAGCCAAATTTTAGCGCAAAAAAGGCGGACGTTTGGTATCTGCGGGTTTATTTTTCATCATTCCAGCTAAAAATCGCTTCAGGGCTTTCTCCCGGTTTTTCATAAAAGCAGCCCAAAATCCTGGTTGATATTCATCCATCGTCTTGGCTAGGGCCCAGACATCGATCGCTAAGATATTATAAAGCCTTTCATCTTCACGTTTGAGCGAGTTAATCTGCTCCAGAACCGCCTTGTTTGCTCCAGCAGTTTGTTTGTCTTCGTCTTTAATCATGTCCGAAAAATGGTTGAAAGGGCAAGAGTGTCGATCGCGATCGCCACTCTGTATACTTTGATGATACTGCCGATCTCGATTGCCTTCTGGAACCAACGCCGCGCAATTAACACGGATATTTACCGATGGCGCGCCCGGGCGAGTCCGGCTGGATAAGCTTCTGAAGCTAGAGACAAGACTGTGGATGCACACCGCTCCCGCGCTCATAGATGCTAGCAGTTTTTGCAGGTCTTTTGGCAAAAAAACTAAATTTATTCAAGACTTTTTGACAGATAATAATTAAAGTATATTATTTCTGTCAGACTACTTACCTCACTAATATGTTACGCAAAATTTCTTTAGCAAACCTAGCCTTAGTTGTTGGCGGTATTATAGCAGCAGTCGGGTTCGGAGCCTACTTCACAGACAGACCTACCCTGAACCTAGCCGGTTTTTTTTATGGAATTCCGCTGTTGCTGGGAGGTTTGGCCCTGAAAGCGGCCGAACTCGAACCAGTGGAATTCACCGAACCTACCTCTGCTGAAGTTCTCCTCTTGCGAGAAAGTCAGGCCACAGATACTCAAAACCAAGTCCGCAAAGATATCACTCGATTTCGCTACGGCCAACCCGCGCACTTAGATGATGCTTTGGAGCGCTTAGGGCTGGCCCCGACAGACGAGGAACGGCCTCTCCTGCAAGGGTTACGGGAAGTTGATGTTGACGGTGCTTATGGGTTAATTTTAGAGTTTTATTCGCCACTACTGCCGATCAACTTATGGGAAGAAAAGCAAGACAAAATAGCTACTTTTTTTGGGCCAGGTTTGCGTGCACAAGTGACTCAAAAGGCTGGTGACAAAATTGAATTGGCTTTAATTAAAAATACTCAAGCTTAAAGTAGTCTTGAGTTTTGAGTGCGTGAATTTTGAAGTCATCAATTAAACATTAATCCTGCATCAGCTTAGATACTGATTTTAGCGGCAGCTTGAAACCTGTCGCTATCAACAAAAACTCAATCCGCAATTGGGCGATCGCCCAAATTTGATTTTCCTTAATTACAATAATGGTTGAGAACCGATCGGCAATCTTAAATCAGGAGAAGCACAAATGGTTTCGTCCCAAAGCAGGATAGGTATTATCGGCGCAGGAACATCAGGAGCTTATCTGGCAATTCTGCTGATTCAACAAGGGTTTCAAGTTGACTTGTTTGAAAAAGCACCCTATCCGCGCACCGATGGGTGTGGTATCCTGATCGTACAAGCAGGTATGTAAGCACTTCATCAAGGCAACCCTCAAGTCACCGAAAAAATTATCAACTCAGGCGCTCCGGTTAAATTATTCGAGTTTCGCAACCTCCGCGGCGATGTCATCAATTCTGAACCCGTCACCTATGAGGAAAATGAACTCCCAGGAATGCTGGTACACCGCAAAGCTATTTTAGAAGCACTCCTGGACGAGTTACCCCCTGACACTATTCGTTTTAATGCTGAATTATTGTCGATCGCCCAAACCGAGCATAGCGCGATCGCCCACTTTAAAGATGGCAGTCACTGGGAAGGAGATCTGTTAATTGGTGCCGATGGAATAGTTTCTAAGGTTCGTCAATTTGTGGTTCCGGGTGTAGAATTGTGTTATTTAGGCGATCTAGTATGGCGAGCAATTGTAACAGATAATAACTTCTGTCCAGAAGGAAACTATTTGCTTTATGTACGCGACCGAGGAATTTATGCCAATTTCGTTAATCTTGGTGCAAATCGTACTCATTGGGGTTTCTTTCTGGAAAAGGATCTGGCCGATTTTGAAGTAGGCACACTACAACCAACTAATACCATTATTCCTCCCCAAGAATTGGCAAAACTCCCAGAGGATGCGCGAAATGTGATTGAGTCAACCCCTTTGGAAAATATTGTCTGTCGTTATTCCTATGACATTGATCCCCTGCCTCAACTATATGATGGCCGTGTTATCTTAATTGGTGACGCGGCTCACGCGAAAAGTCCGACACGCGCTAGAGGTATGACTTCAGGTTGGGAAGATGGTTTGTCTTTATCACGACATCTCATGTCTAGTGCTAATATGGCAGAAGCTCTGGCAAATTTTCAAGCTGAAAGATTACCGATTGTCCACGAATATCAACGCACTAGCCGTGAAATTAGTCAGCAAATCAGGGCAAACGCCTCTAAATCCTGAAAGCTTTACGCTATCAGGGGTTTAATTTGGGGCAACCAAACTCAAATAATGGCTGAAACCTTTGTCCAGCAAGTATTCTAAAAATAAGATGCGTTTGCCCTCGTCAGAAAATTTGCCGTCGTTAGCCCACGCGAGAAACTTAGATAAAAACTTAAATAAAAATAGGTTTTTTCGCTCCCATGAAAGAAACCGGCTTTCAGGCTTAAGCAAATTCATGTTTTTAGAGAAACTGCCGGCAAGTTAAGGATAAACAGAGTTAATCAGCATTAACAAACAAGCGAGAACGAGTAATAAAACGCTCTCCATCCGGCCCTTCGAGGGAAAAATCGCTGCCTCCGGGCCCGGACGCTACGTCTATAATTAACTGCGTGTGTTGCCAATATTCGTATTGCTGCGCTGCGATATAGAAAGGACAACCGCCTATTTTGCCCAGCAATACGTCACCATTACCGACGATCAATTCGCCATCGGGAAAGCACATTGGAGAACTACCGTCGCAGCAACCGCCGGATTGGTGAAACATCAATTCTCCGTGTTGACTTTTGAGATGGTTAATTAATTTTAAAGCGGCTTCTGTTGCGGTTACTTTTGCGATCGTTTCCATTTTAGTCTATTTGTGTAGCAAGTTTATTTCGTGTGTGAATGAATTTTTTTATGAACCGCAGAGGGCGCAGAGGGCGCAGAGAAGGAGAGGAAAGAGAGAAAGAAGGAGTTCACGAATCATTGAAGTTTGTCCTTCTTCCTTTTTCTTTCCCAATGACTAAAACCTTAGAAAAAGCCTAAAGCTTTGGGGCTGTAACTTACCAACAAATTCTTAGTTTGCTGGTAGTGATCTAACATCATTTTGTGATTTTCGCGGCCGATACCAGACGATTTGTAGCCGCCGAATGCTGCGTGGGCTGGATAAAGGTGATAGCAGTTTGTCCACACGCGGCCTGCTTGAACGGCGCGGCCCATGCGGTAGGCGGTGTTGATGTCGCGAGTCCAAACTCCTGCACCTAAACCGTAGAGAGTATCGTTGGCAATTTCTAATGCTTCGGCTTCGTCTTTGAGGTAGTAATAAATATGTAGTGAAGTTTAATTACAGCAATTGAATACATAGGATTATTTTATAAATAACACAATCAAAATTTGTGATTTTAATATTTGTTTACGCGCTCGAGTGTAGATTTAGTTACACTTATGCTATCATAAGTAACTATTGCTGGAATCCTTGCTCTCTGCCAACATTAGTTTAGTCATGTAATATGCTATTTTTACGCCCAGACTGCCCTGATTGTGGTTCAAATCACATATAAAAATGGTAGAATTCATAATAAAAAACCAAAATAAAAATGTCAAAGTTGCGGTCGCCAATTTGTCTAAAATCCGACCAACAAAGTAATTAGCTCACCAACAAAAGATTTAATAGTTCGACTTCTTTTGGAGAAAATTTCTTTGGCTGGTATAGCTAGAAGCACGGGTGTTTCTCAAAAATGGTTACAGGATTACGTAAATAATAAATATGCCTCAATCGAACGCACAGTAAAGGTTAAACCTAAAAAAAAAGTCAGATTGAATGTTGAATGTGATGAACTGTGGTCATTTGTAGATTGCAAAGAAAATAAGCAATGGGTGTGGTTAGCAATGGATAGAGAAACCAGATAAATTATTGGTGTTTATATTGGCGATCGTAGCGAAAAAGGAGCAAAACAATTATGGAATTCTCTACCTCCTGTCTATCGACAATGTGCTGTTTGCTATACAGATTTTTGGCAGGATTATGCTTTTATTTTTCCAAGAAAACGCCATCAGCCAGTTGGTAAAGACAGTGGAAAAACTAATCACATTGAAAGATTTAATAATACTTTGCGCCAACGTGTTTCTCGGATCGTAAGAAAGAGTCTTTCATTTTCTAAAAATTTAGAAAAGCATATTGGTGCTATTTGGTATTTTATTCATCATTACAACTATGTTTTGATCCAATGAATATCTAATCACTACATATTTATCACTACCGGATTTTCATCTCCGACAGCCATCTCATCCGCCCCATCCAACACCAACCAAACGCGCTCAGCATTAAACTGTGCTACAAAATCATCCTTAATTTCCGCAGTCGCCTCAGCCTTCCCAATTCTCTTAATAGCCGCCAACAGCCAATTATCAAATAAATACGGCTCTAATTCCTTCCCCTGCAAATCCGCCAAGGATACCCAAATTACAATCGCCTCGGAAATGCCCGTCGCTACCCAATTTGCAATCTGCCGCAACAGCGTTGTTTTCCCCGCCCCCGGTTCCCCAATAATTCCTAACCGCTTGCCATTGCTTTTAGGGCTACTTCCTTGCTGGATAACTTGCTCAAGAAACTCGCTGTGTTCAATTTTTTGAGTAACTTCTTTTTCCCGGTACAAATCCGAACCTTCCTCAGCCGCAACATCCTCGCTTCGCTGAGTCACTTTCTGCAGTTCCACCAATCCCAGCGGCACATAAACATCATCTATTTCATGGTTGCCAAAAGTTAGCTGATTGCTACTAAGCCGTTGCTGTTCTTTCTCGTCTAATATCTGCTGGCAAATAGCTTGCCAGTCAATCGGCACGTAAGCAATCTGGCTCTTTTCAACTATTTCCTCAAGCAAAGCCTTTAGCTGTTCAATCAAAGCGTGAGTTTCGGCGGTTTGGGTATCATTCCGCGTTAAACTTTGCGCTGTGAAAATCTGGAACACCTTTTCATTGTCCTTGATTTCCTCGGCAAAGCAGGCAGATACTAAGCTAAATAAATTTTCGGTTAATTTATCTTTATAAAGTGGGACATCACAATCTTTGAGCGCAACTTCCAGCAGTTTATTTTCAACTTTTTGAAAGCGATTTTGGCTTGACTCGTTTCTGGAAGTTAGCAGCAATTCTATCTCATCTAAACCTTCTATTGGAATACCAGAAGGGGCTGTTTGTTTGTTAAGCTGCTTTAATTCAGATTTTAACTCCTTATTCTTCTTATCTAGCCATTCTAAATAAGGACGGTCCTGATGCAAGTAAATCAGGAGTCTTTTAAAAGCCCTGCGAGACGGCTCAACCAATTCTTTATGACATTCTGAGGCGATTTGTTGCTGAGCTTTCAGGAAAGAACGT
>NZ_JAUBVE010000032.1:0-66324 GCF_036705715.1 Microcoleus sp. AT3-D2
CTCTCCAGAATTAAATTTAATTGAAATTTTATGGCGGTTTATTAAGTATGAATGGATTGAGATATCTGCTTACAAGAATTGGGGTACTTTTGTTACCTCTGTGGAAAAAATCCTGAAAGAATTTGGAGAAAACTATGTAATTAATTTTGTCTAGCTACTTATCTTTGTCTAAAACCTCGCGGAGCCGTGCAGTTTCCTGCTCAAAAAGAATCGCCCAATGCGGATCGTACTCGACGATGACGACTTCATCCATTTATTTGCTGATGAACTTTACTACTTAGTCGGCATGGTAGAGAACTAACCTAACACAAAGTCACGCATAGTCTATCTCACTCAATTGTAAATGATGCGTCGTATGGTGCCAATTGGGTTGAGTCTTGAATCCCAATTTTTTATAAAACCTGTCGGCTGTTGGCGTATCTGTTCGCAACGTCAATAACTGGTAATGCAGATTGGCTTCGTAAATCAGCCGCTCGACCAATAAACGCCCCACCCCCTTTCCCCGCCAAACTGACTCAACATACAAATGCCGCAATCGTCCAACTTTTGGATCGTTGAAATAAGGATCTCGATTCAAGCCGCAAATTCCGATCGCTCTTTTCTGCGATGACGCTATAAATAAAGCTTCACCAACCTTCTCGAAGCAGTTATAACCATTACGATAATCTCGAACCAGTCTTTCAACAAACTGAAAACCTTGGGACAGACTTTCCTCAATTAAATGGATAATTAATCCCTCATCAAACTCCAAAATTTTAGCGATGTCAATATGCTGCATACTTTGAAAAAAGATTTGTTAAGTAAGGAGTGCATCGACTTGACCAGATTTATGGGTTCTGACAAAGAACATTGTGATATCGTTCCAATAACCTGCTGCGGTTGAAGCTTCATTTATTTCTGTAAAATATTCCATCTTGCACTGCTGCCACTGTTCATCTGACCATTTCACATTTTGAAGCCCGAATGCACTCTTGGCATTGCCAGTCCACGCAGCTTCCGCATCTTGCAAGTAGAAGCCAAATTACTCAAGCGAGGAGTCATTCATATCGATTCTTTTCCCAAACAGATATCAAGTTCCCTAGCAAAGGCCTCCGGCGCATCCAGCATCAGCCAGTGTCCAGTATCGGGGATCGTAGTTGTCGTCAGCGTGGGACGGAGGATGTGGAGGCTGAAGGGAAAAGTGTTTGAGGGAGCAATAATGGCGTGGGCCGGTGTTCCAGGGGCTGCTAGGTAGCGATCGAGAGCATCAACAGCTTCAAAGGCAAACATCCCGCGATACATTCCACGCAGACAATCCCGTGGAGTCGCCGCCAAGCAAGCGAGTATCCGATCGCGCGTATGGGCCCTGCTTCCTGTCAGCGCCTCATTGAAGCCCGCTTCCACAGCAGCCCGCCAATCCTCCGTCTCCAGAACCCTCTGGTAGGGGACGATGCGTCCCTCGTGCACCTCTGCAGACACCTTGGTAAAATCTCCAGGTGGGTCTACCAGGATTAACTGCGCGATGCGGTGCGGTGCGGCGGCTGCTGTGGCCAGGGCAATAAAAGCACCGAAACTGTGGCCGACGATCGCCACTCGATCAAGTCCCAGCCCATCGAGCACGGCGAAAACATCCGCTACACAGGAGGCGGGCGCATAGTTGCCGTCCTCCGGCGGTGCAGAATCACCGTGTCCCCGCACGTCAAGGGCGATCGCGCGTCGGGTACGGGCGACATGGGCAAGCTGCGCCTCCCAAATGCTCGCGGAAACCGCCATACCGTGGACGAACACCACCGGCAGCGGTTCCGACTCCGCAGCGGTGACAGGGGGGCTGGCTTCGATGATGTGAATAGTGCCGATCGGTCCTTTGATATTTGTCGATCGCATACAATTTTCTCCTAATTTTTAATTTCCTCTTTTCACACAACCAATTTTACCTCTGTTACTCCTTGGCGCAATTCATACTGTCCTTTTACCCAAAATTGTTTAATTTTTTCACCCAAAAACGGAGCAGCTTGCATCATCAATAAACGCAACAATCCATTTTTTCGCAGTTGTTCGCCTTTCCACGCTTCTTGTGCTTGAAGTTGTTGGGCGCGAATAATTTCTGGTTCGCGTTCTGCCTGAATCCGCGATAATGCTAAGTCAATATCCTCGTAATTAGCCCCTGCTTTCAATAAAGGTACAAGGTGATTGGCGGCAACAATTACATCGCGTAACGCCATGTTAATTCCTTGAGCGCGCACCGGAGACATCGGATGTGCCGCATCCCCCAAAAGTATGATTCCTGGTCGATGCCAGCGCGGACAGCGACCAACCACAACAGATAATCGCATCGGAGATTCGATCGTATCGGCACAGTTGCGGAAATGTTCTGCCATCCACGCAGGAGATAGCGATGCGAAAGTTTCTGCCCAGTCTGTGTGTTTCCGATCGGTTTTGTCATCTGCCGATAGCACCCAAGCCAGATGAAGTTTTCCTAATTCTGCCCCATGAAAGACACTAAATCCGCTACCGCCATTCAGGATGGAATAAAATACATTATCCGCCACAAACCGAGGATGAGCGGCAAGTTTAAACCACAGAACATCTATACTATTCTGCTGTTTTACTAACTCTAATTCTGCACGCTGTCGTACAACAGAGTTTCTACCATCTGTACCGATGACAAGTGCAGCAGGAATCTCTCGCCCATCTCCTAGCTTTACACCCGCAATGCGATCGTTGCTGTACAGTAAATCTTTTACGGGAACACCTGGGATAAATTCAAACTCTGGATGCAACTTAGCTTCTGAAATTAGTGTTTCTAGCAAAGGCGGTTGCGATACCAGTGTACAAGGTCTATTTGACCCCATTGGCTCATCAACTCGAAATAGTTGCCGATCGCCCACAACGAACTCCCAGGCATCAATTTGTCGGTGTGGAACACCTTCTAGCATTGTGGATAAGCCCATTTGTGCGATCGCATCCAATCCACTCGGCATTAACGCTTCACCGCGAAACACTCGGTAGGCATCTTTGGCAGCCTCAACCAAGGTTACAGCAATACCTCGTTTCACCAGCAGTAAAGCAAGTGCCGCACCAGTTGGCCCTGCTCCCACAATTACAACTTGCATCATTGCCATTCCCCATTGCTTTTTGCAGATATTGAGATGTCAACAAAGGTGGAAAAAGGAGGCGCAATCCCCTATTCCCAGCTATTTCTGGAGTGCCTGTTGAAAAGTCTTAACTGCATCAACATGATTCACCATATTGATGCAGCGCAACAACAAATCCAAATCGATCCCTTTCACCTCCTCACTACTAGAAACCTTTTCATAATCAAGTGTATTGCCCTCTCCCCGCAGGTGATAAACCTCTAACAATCCATCTTCCCAGAACCACACTTCCTTTATCTTCAGCCGCTTGTATGCCTCCAGTTGGTTGATGCCACCACTGGAAAACACGATCTCGATCGCCAAATCGGGTAGCCTGCGACCAGGAGCAAGTTTATAAGATTTATCGGCCTCTCGCTTGACTTTTCCCGTTTCACTTTCCAGAGTCATTGAGCCAGTTGGAGTAAAGTCAAACCCCGCCATCAGCAGGTACAGTTCCAACAATGCACCAATTCTTTCTTTAACGGTTTCGTGGGGTTCTCCAGGCATTAGTTTAATCTCCAAAACTCCATCCAGGAAAGAAAGTCGATATCCTGGACGGTCTAACAATTGCTCAACTGCTTTGAACTCTCTCCAAGTGAGTTCCTCGAACAGAAGAGGTGATTCTTTTCTGGGTGGTGCGATGATTGCTGCGGTCATTTGATTCTCCAGTCTATTTCCAGATGAGAAACGATCGGGTTTGGAGGGCAATTTGCTTATTATAACTTTAAGTAGCAGCCTCCACTGTAAATCCGATTTCTTGCCCGTAGGATAGTTCCAGCGTGTGACCGTCCGGATCTCGCAAAAAAGCCCAGTAGCCGATCGGATATCCAGAATCTTTTGGTTCTTCAAGCAATACGCCTTCTTGACGTGCTTTGTCGCAGAGTTCGTCCATATATTCGCGACTTTTGCAACCTACTCCGAGGTGTGCAAAGGGAGATAAAACGGGATGTACTGAGTCTGTTTGAATTAGCACAATTACAAAAGGGCGAGTGCGATCGGAGAGCCAGACCACAGCAACTCCAGCTTCTGCATCAATGCGGCGGTGAACGACCTGCATTCCAGCATAGTTGGAGTAGAATTCAATACTGCGATCGACATCAGAAACGGGCAGTGCGATGTGTGTGAGACCGATATCACTCATATGTTATGTTACTCCAGTCATATTAGGTTTAACATCAAGAATTGCCACTTCCCATATCATAATTTTAATGAGATGCTCGCCACTTTGCCGCTTTCATATCCATTGCTTTAATGAACCCATCTTTTCCGTCCATGTACCCCTGAATATTATCATGGTATTTGTTTGCGAGTTCTCGTTTTAGTTCGCTATATTGCTGCGCGTCCTCTGGATGGGAAATCATATAATCTCGAAACGCTAAATGGCGCTCTATCTGCGCTGAGTTCACTTCAAACCCGTGAAGGTGGTGTGTTCTAATTCCTGCTTCATTACCCTTGCGAAAAAAACGACGACCGGATATCCCAAACTCACCCATTGCTTGATAACCTAATGCCTCAATTTCTGAGCTCTGTGTATCGACTTTTATAATATCTTTAACCTCAACTAACATATCGATTATCGGCTTTGCATGAATTTGGGGAATAGCTGTGCTACCAATGTGATGTATAGCAACCACATTTTCCCTAAGTGCAAGTGCAATCAGTTTCGACTCAGTTTCAAAGGCGCTTCGCCAAGTTGGATCGTGCGGGACGACTTCTACTTTTAAAAAATCTAGTTTTCTTGACATGGTTGATAATTATTGGCTCCTGTTGTCATTATCTAAGGTGAATCCCGCCTAAATTTTTTCTGAATAGCAGCATTTTCTATCTGGTTCCGAAATATATCGAGCATTCCTATAATGTGTCTGTGTAGCTCTAGATAGGCATCCCTATCAAACACCGAATACTCACCGTGGGCAATTTCGTTCCTTGTCTTTACAAGCTTGATATCAATTATTGGCGATTTAGTAGAGTATATTGAAAAGTCAATTCCGAGAATATAAGTTATTTCTTTTAAAATGTCAGAAGATAAATTCGATCCAGTAGATATTACATCTTTAGGTAGGATACATCTCTGATTTAATTCGGAAAGAAAGAACTCACAAACAGGTATATACAATGATGGCTTATTTGTCTCTTTTGCCTCTTTAAGTTTTTCTTTCATGGCCAAATCTAAAAAATTACTAGAAAGCTCCTGATACGTAAGCTTTTTTGAGATAACATATTCTAGATAAGAGTTGGCTGCTAGCTTGACAAAACCTTCCCAATGGGAATAGAGAATACATACTCCACTCCGAACTAATACTTTATGTCTTTGGTCAGAAACATTTTTCGCTTCTATCAAAGATTTCATTTCTGACAGTTCCATCTTTCGCCAAGCAAGATCCGTTGCCAATCTATCGCTTAATTCTTGCTCTGTTCGGATGCTCATGAAGGGGAAAAGACCTTTCTACCTAGCGGAATAAGATACGGTAAGCGTCTTGCTGCATTCACTCCAGCTCCCGACCATTGTTTATAAATTGGATCTGACCAAATATTTTTTATACGATTAGGTATTTGGTCTGTTGGAATTGGATTTTGATAGTTGTATCCAATTCCTAGTGCTACCACCTCATATGCAGATAATAGAAACCCTCCCAGGAATTTATCATTCTCCGGTTTATATCGCTTGAAGCTGTCCTCTCCCAGAGCTTCATTAAGCATACTGAATGTCACCTCAAACGCTGTCTCTATGTGGCGGCTATCCAAATCTTTTTTAATAGCCATTTCACGCATTCTAGCCGTTAGGAACTCGCTAACATCACCGCCCAGCGTTTGAATACTGGTATTATCTCGATCGAAGAAAAGAATAAAACGCAATACTAATTCCATATCATACTGTTCTTCATAGAGGCGATCGCTCAAAGCAATGCAGCTTTTAAATGACTCGCGATCGGCAAGTGAACGCATTAAATTATATAAATTTTTATTCAACATTAAAAGAATGCAATTTCTTACTTCTTGCGGTGTAGCAATCGATCCTCCTGTATTCAGCCGCTGAAAGAGCTCATATTTAATCATTTCATCACTTTCTTTTGCAACAATATTGACGTGTATTTTGGCTCGCTTAATCAATAAACGCTGCGCCTGAGTTAAAGAGTTATCTTTATCGTCAGGATCGTTCCATTTTTTACCTTTTAACGAAGGTAAGTAAGTTGTTTCTTGTAAGGCGACAGCAGAAAATGTATCTTGCTCTTGATTGTCTGGTTTCAAAATACCTACAAATTCATATATGGTTGAGAGTCTCTGCAAACCATCGATCACATCCCAAATCCCATCATCTCTTTGACTGACAAAAATTGGTGGAATCGGTATACCTAAAAGAATTGATTCTATAAACCTGGATTTTTGAGAATCCGACCAACGAAAAAACCTTTGAAATTCTGGGTGAATATCAATTTCCTTACTCTCATAAAGACTGATCCACTCGCCAATAGACATTGAGTAGCTATCTGTCCGAATGTCTTGCCTTGTTTTGTCAATCTCTTCTTGTAGAGGCATGGCTGAAGCAGTCCAAAGTATTATGTATAGCTATACTTGCAGAATGGCAATATTTAAAGATTATATCACTAGACGAACATCTGAAAAAACGATCGCCCAGAAATACTCAACTTTGCTCTCAAGACAATGCGGAAGCTGATGCGATCGAGCGGGTAGAATACAAAAATCCATTGAACCGATCGGCTAAACAAATCGCTTTCTTAGTTTGTCACATCTGTGAAAGCGGCAATGCAGCGATCGCCCGATCGCCCACCCTCAGCTTTAAGCGAACACCCAAATCCCAAGCCCTCACCCTTTTTTTCATTTGGTCACAGGCTATGATTGACGGTTGGCAGCTTTTGAGAATCTAAATGCTAAACACAAATACAATAATTTCCAGCCTGCTGTTATTTATCCCGGTTTCCATCGCCGGACACTTTCTCGGCTGGGAACCCTCCACAATCTTCGTCACCTCGGCTTTAGCCATCATCCCCCTAGCCGCGTGGATGGGGACGGCCACCGAAGAAATCGCCGTCGTCCTAGGTGCCAATTTGGGGGGTTTGCTGAACGCTACCTTTGGAAATGCCACGGAACTGATTATCGGCATCGTCGCCCTCAACGCCGGACTAATAGATGTTGTTAAGGCCAGCATTACCGGTTCAATTATGAGCAACCTGCTGCTGGTGATGGGATTGGCGATGCTGCTGGGCGGCTTGCGCTACAAAGAACAAGATTTTCAGCCGACAGTCGCCCGGTTAAATGCTTCAGCGATGAACTTAGCCGTGATTGCCATTTTGGTGCCAACTGCAGTTAATGCCACCTCTATTGGCATCCCCGCAGAAACTATGCAGAACCTCTCTAGCGCTGTCGCTGTAGTGCTGATTGTCGTCTACGTGCTGACGCTGCTGTTTTCGATGAAAACCCACAGTTATCTGTACGATGCAGGGGTGGCAGAAATAGAAATGCTTGAAGATTTAGCCGAAAATAACTTAGCACCAGACAGTCCTGACCACAAAGTCAATCTGCCGTTGTGGATTTCGGTGCTGTTGGCCTGTACCCTGATGGTAGCTGTCGAGTCGGAACTGTTGGTGGGTACTCTCGAAGAAGCGACAGCGCGTTTGGGACTGACATCACTGTTTACCGGGGTGATTTTAGTGCCGATTATTGGCAATGCGGCCGAACATACGACGGCGGTGACGGTGGCGATGAAAAATAAAATGGATTTGTCGGTTTCTGTGGCTGTGGGTTCGAGTTTGCAAATAGCTTTGTTTGTTGCCCCGGTGTTGGTTTTGGCAGGTTTTGTCTTGGGCAAACCGATGGACTTGAACTTCAACCCGTTTGAACTTGTAGCGGTTGCGGTGTCGGTGCTGATCGCCAATTCTATCAGTTCTGATGGCAATTCTAACTGGCTAGAAGGTACTTTGCTGTTGGCAGCTTATACGGTTTTGGCGCTGGCGTTCTACTTCCATCCGGTAATTGAGGGACTTGTTTAAAAGGCTTTCTTGTGCTGAAGGAAGAGGGAAGAGGTTCGAGGGAAGAAGGCAGATTTTTTCACTCCCTCACTCGTTCACTCTCCCACTCTCACTTCTTTCTTCGAGAGTGGTGGTTGCGATCGTACAATTGAAATGTGGATGCTCTCTCGTTATTATTTCTGGTCTGTTTGTACATTATGTGCTGCGATCGGGGATTTGTGACCTCGATCGGCTGTGACAAACAACAAAACCTTTGGCCTCAAGCCGATCGTTAGATCCCACGGCCACCGGTTATACAAAAACACGGGAGGCTGAAGTCTAGCGAGACTAAAGCCTCGCTAGACTTCAGAGACGTTGGAAGATTTCAATCAAGGGTGCTGATGAGTCTTTTACTAGGTGTGCTACGATCGTCATAAGTTGAAAATTGAGTCTAACTAGACAAAGTAAAACCTCGTACTCTTATTGTTGAGTACGTCGTCCCACAAACACCGTGTTGCCGTCTACGAAAACTCGTATTTGAACAAAAACCGAACTAGATTTAAAGAGGACTAATCAAATACGGTATGCCATACCAGAATTAACGATTTTAGAAAAGACACCTCTAATGCGGCTTGAGTAATCTTGTCAAGGCAAGTAGCGCAAGCTGAATCAAAAATCTCACTCACCAAGAGTGCACAGAGGTTAATCTAATCGCTTAATACTTGATTAAACTTCCTCCGAGCTACTTATGACAAGCATATTGACAGAGGCGCAGTTTTGTGCAACATTCTCAGAATAATGCCCAAAATCTGCAGGAAAAATTTTCTGGAAGAGTAAACGACGGTCGATTTAAAACTGGCCAGCCTATAAAAAGGTCGAACGGGATACCACGATTCGTTAAATTGGTTGAAAATAATGGTTAAACAATGGCTAAAAGCTTCCACAATAATAAATAGTTGTAGAGACTTCAAAAATAGGGTGCTGCTCCACCCGAATTTACGCCTGTGGACAAGTAAGAGCCGACTCTCTTGGCAGAAGCAGGAATCAGACCCTCTAGAAAATACTTCTAGTTGAATGGTGAAGCTTAGATAAGTTTAGCCAAGTTTTGTAGAGCAGTGTCAAAGTAAAACTTGATAGAGCAACCTCAATCAGGGTTATGTGGCTTCTGTGAGTTATTGCCTCAATCCCAAATGCCCGAATCCCTCCGATCCAGCCAACTCTGGTAAATCCGTGTGTATCCACTGCGGGTCAGAACTTTTGTTGCAAGGTCGATATCGGCTAGTCGCGCCTCTCGGAGGCGGCGGCTTTGGCAGAACATTTGAAGTGGACGACAACGGCGCCCGAAGAGTGCTCAAAGTCCTGCTCAAAGAACATCCCAAAGCTGTAGAACTGTTTAAGCAAGAAGCCGACGTGTTGGTCAGGCTCAGACATCCAGGTATTCCAAAAGTCGATCGCGACGGTTATTTTATATTTACGCCCGCTCACAGCACAGAGTCTTTTCACTGCCTCGTGATGGAGAAAATTGCTGGGGCCAATTTGCAAGACTGGCTGAAACATCGGGGCCGCCCCATCAGTCAAGAACAAGCTGTGAACTGGCTCAAACAACTGTCGGAAATTTTAGACCAAGTTCACCGCCTCAACTATTTCCATCGGGATATCAAGCCGCATAATATTATGTGCAAGCCAAACGGGCAGTTAGTGCTGATTGACTTCGGGACTGCTCGGGAAGTTTCGGCTACTTATTTCGCTAAGGTGGGTCAGGGGCAAAATGTGACTGGTATTGTTTCCCCCGGCTACACGCCGCCGGAACAAACTAATGGTAAGGCTGTTCCCCAGTCGGATTTTTTTGCTCTGGGGCGCACTTTTGTTTATTTGCTGACTGGAAAGCCACCAACTGCGTTTCCAGAGAACCCGCGCACGGGCAGATTAATGTGGCGCAAAGGAGCTCCTCAGGTTTCCGACTCCGTGGCTAATGTAATCGATTATCTGATGGCGCCTTTTCCGGGAAATCGACCTCAAAGTCCCCAGATGGTTTTGCAGTGCTTGGAGGAAATTAATCTCGACGGCGCGGAAAGTCAGTTGCCCACTCAGTTGCCGACGACGGGGCAAACTAAAATTCGCGCAACTGCCGGGCCGTCTGGGGCGAAGAAGCAGAGTTCCATAAACCGCCTCAGACCTCTGAATTCGGGATTGAACAAGACCGAGAAAGATGTTTTTGATTGGAAAAAGAAGTTGCTGGCGGGCACGGCTGTTTTGATGGTGAGTATTGGCGCGTCTCAAATTTACGGTTCGCTGCGTTACGGGGTGTTTCCAGCAAACCCGGTGTGGCTGCTTTCTACTTTACCTAGCACTCAATTTTTGCAAAGAAGTTTGGATAATGTCGGGAGTGTAAATGCGATCGCCCTGTCGCCTGACGGTCAAACTTTGGTGAGCGCAAGCTTTGGGACGATTAGAATTTGGAATGTGAGGACGGGACGCCTGGTGCAGACTCTCAATTCGGTCCATTCTAAAAAATCGGTCAAGACGCTGGCGGTGAGCCCGGACAGCTCGATTTTGGCCAGTGGGGGCGACGACAATAATGTGATTCTCTGGGATTTGAAGACGGGGCGACGGATGCGGACGATTGCCGCTCACAAAGCCACCGTCAACGAGATCGCTTTTAGCAGGGACGGTCAAACTCTGGCTAGCGGCAGCGATGACAAAACTGTTCGCTTGTGGAATGTCAGAACCGGCAGCAGGTTGCGGACTTTGAGCGGCCACGCCGGAGGAGTAAACGCGATCGCTTTGAGCCGGGACGGTAAAACTCTGGCTAGCGGCAGCGAGGACAAGACTGTGCGTTTGTGGAATCTCGGCACCGGAGAAGTCAGAAGAATTATCACAGGTCACCGGGGCCCCGTTACTGCTGTGGCTTTTAGCCCGAACGGGAAAATTGTGGCTAGTGCTAGCACCGACAATACGATCCGTTTGTCGAACGTGCAAAACGGGAAGCGCACCCGCACTTTTAAAGGACATTCGAGCTGGGTGAGGACGATCGCCTTTAGCCCGGACAGTCGCACTTTGATCAGCGGGGGCGGAGATATTATAGTTTGGGATTTGAAGACAGGAAAAGAAAGAAGCACTCTTTCAGGTCACAGTAAGTTTGTGAGTTCTGTTGCTATTGCCAGAGATAGCAAGACTTTTGTGACCGGCAGTCCCGATCGCACTATTAAAATTTGGCGAATGCCATAGTCCTACTATTTTAGATTTGAGATTTGAGATTTTAGGTTGAAAAGCCGAGGCGATCGAGAAATCCCATCCCGACTCCGACGTGGAAGTCTGGGCATTGCCCGCCCTACAACTGTTACTTGCCGCAATTGGCAAAAGCAGAAAACAGGTTAAATTCTGTAACCCTCCACGCTTGCCATGTCTGCGCGCCCGCAAAAAGACTGTACCTTGTTATGCTTTTATCGCTGTCAACATAACTTTGCCAACTTAATGAAGCAACAGTTGGATACTGGGCTGGAAACTCCCCTGGTATAGGACTTACTTGCGAGCTCATGTTCCATCCTACTTGCTTGCTAAAATCTTGAATTTGACCTTCGCAAGTTCGACAGTTAGAACCGCCCACTTTCTGCCAAATCTCTAACTGTGGAGTCAATCCATACTTGCCATTGCTCGATCGCATCCACATTTGATCGATCGCCCGGAGGTTCGGACAAGACAGATTAGCGGAGTTGTTGCGGATCAGAGAGACTGTTTCTTGATCCGCTTCGTACCATTTTTTGGCTTCTAATAAGGATTGAAGTTTGCTAAATTCGCTGTTGCTTTCTTGTGAATTAGCGGTAAAAGCTGGTTGCAAAACTGCAAGAAATGTGCCTATTAATGCGAGTGATTGTTTGCGAAGTTTAAACATGATGTTTTTCTGAGTAAAAGTGATTTAACAAATGACTGTTTACCATCTCTAGACCGAGATGAGATCTTCAGAGCCAATAAAATTGGGAGCAACGCCTGTCAAAGAAGCTAAAACTTCACCGCTGCTGGCTACTCTAATTAATGTGCCGTTAGTTCCAGAGGAAATTGATAGCTGTCCGAAGGTCAAGCCATTGATTAATTGAATGGCATCTTGAGAGTTGGTGAAATCAGAGATTGTATCAATTCCCAATCCGGCACCTAAAACAAATACATCGTTGCCCGCGCCGCCGACTAGATTATCGTTGCCCAAGCCACCGTTGAGAGTGTCAAAACCTTTGCCGCCATACAGGATATCGTTACCGTCGCCGCCATTTAAGACATCATTAGCCCGCAAACCGATCAGCACGTCATCACCTTCCAAACCGTTGATGATATCGTTGCCACTGGTGCCAGTCAGGTTGTCGTTGCCGGGAGTCCCGTTGATGTTGTTACTAGAAGTATTGATAACGCCTGGAATGTTGGTTAAGTCAACAATAAAGAGGTCTGAGCCATTGTTGGTATCTCCCGGCACGAGGTTGGAGGCCTTAGATGAAAACGCCACTTTCTGCCCGTTGGCGGAGATGGAGGGGCTGTAGGATTCGCCGTTCCCCTGATTGCCCGCCCCTGAAACAGAGACGCGAGTGGTGGTATTGGTTGACAAGTCGCGCACGAAGATGTCAGTGCTATTGTTCGTGTCCCCCCGCACGAGGTTGGAGGCATCAGATTCAAACACCACAAACCGTCCGTCGGCGGAGATCGAGCTATAGTCGGAGGAGATCGAGCTATAGAGGGAGGAGTCGTTCCCCGGATTGCCTGCTGAGTCAACTGAGACACAGGTAGTGGTATTGGTTAACAAGTCGCGCACGAAGATGTCGCCGCGATTGTTAATGTCCCCCGGCACGAGGTTGGTGGCATCCGATGCAAACGTCACAAACCGCCCGTCGGCGGAGATGGAGGGAATGCCGGAGGAGTCGTTTCCCTGAATGCCTGCTGAATCTACAGAGACGCGGGTAGTGGTATTCGTTAACAAGTCGCGGACGAAGGTATCGCGACTATTGTTAGTGTCTCCCGGCACGAGGTTGGAGGCATTAGATGCAAACCCCACAAACCGCCCGTCGGCGGAGATGGAGGGGAACTCGGAAATGCCGTTCCCCTGATTGCCTGCTGAATCTACAGAGACGCGGGTGGTAGTGTTTGTTAACAAGTCACGCACGAAGATATCACGGGTATCGTTAGTGTCTCCCGCCACAAGGTTGGTGGAATCCGATGCAAACGTCACAAACCGCCCGTCGGTGGAGATGGAGGTCAACAAGGAATAGGAAATGCCGTTCCCCTGATTGCCTGCTGAGTCTACAGAGACGCGGGTAGTGATATTCGTTAACAAGTCGCGGACGAAGATGTCGGCTCTACCGTTAGTGTCCCCCGGCACGAGGTTGGAGGCATTAGATGCAAACGCCACAAAGCGCCCGTTACCGGAGATGGAGGGGAGTACGGACAAGGCGTTCCCCTGATTGCCTGCTGAGTCTACAGAGACGCGGGTGATAATATTCGTTAACAAGTCGCGCACGAAGATGTCATCGGTATTGTTAGTGTCCCCTGGCACGAGGTTGGTGGCATTAGATAAAAACGCCACAAACCGCCCGTCGGCAGAGATGGAGGGGATCTCGGAGTCGCCGATCGCCTGATTGCCTGCTGAGTCAACTGAGACGCGAGTAATCGTCATAAGCCCTGACATTTAAGAGTAGAAGTTTGGAGATGCCGTGCGGTTGATTGAAATTATTCAATAAGCAGCTCTCAAAGTCAATTCATAAAAGTCATAACCTTGACTTCATAAAAGTCATATTTATCAACAACTGTTGCCGACAGTAGACAAAATAGCCAAACTCATATGCAGTCAGCGAGCGAATGATACTTACTCCAGAATTAAAGAAGTTTTCTGTATTGCAAAATCTAATAACTAATTCCCCGCCCATTTTTGGCAAATTCATCAACAGTTTGCTGCGATAATTCATGAACTGCGATCGCCTGCAACAGGTCAAAAGGCAATGTCAAATGATGTGCTCCAGCTAATAAAGTCTTTACCGCTTCTTCCGGCGATTTAATGCTAGCTGCCAAAATCTCAGTATTAGTTCTCTGCAACACATTGGCCATATCCCGCACTAACGCAAAACCGTCTCCCAACAATCTGGTGGCGCGATTCACATAGGCGATCGCATATTTGGCCCCCGCTTCTGCTGAGACAACTGCTTGTGATGCGCTGTATATCGCCGTCACCGCGCAAGGAATGGACGGTGACAAATGTGCTACTGCTTGGAAACCAGCCGCCGTTGCTGGAACTTTCAACACTGTTTGCTGTCCAATTAATTCAAAAGCCGCTTTTCCTTCTGCTACCATGCCATCAACATCAGATGCCATTAGCTGATAATACACTTCCCCAGGAATCAGTTGTGCCAGTTGTTTAAGGGTTTGCTCAGGAGATAACTCACTTTTTGTCAAAAGTGTCGGATTAGTAGTAATTCCCGCTACCCATCCGAACTTGCTCGCCCGTGCGGCTTCCGCTACAATTGCAGTATCAACATAAATTGCCATCGGCTCTACACCTTCAGTTTGTTAAAAATTTCCAGACGGTTGCTTGCAGATTGAGATAAATCCGAGCAAAATTAATTGTTAAGCTTTAACAATATCAGAATCTCGGAAATATTACTGTTAAGTAAATATAACAATTCAGTGATGTGCATCATCGGTAGTAGTGTGTGAGTTTTGAATTTAACAGGACTTAGGCTCAGAAATCCCGTTTCTTACAAAAAATTGGTGGAGGACGACCTATCTGTGAGTAAACCTCGTTTTTGAGGAAAATTGGGTAAGTGCGATTTAAGATAGCTAACAACTGACATCAAAACTTTTAAGTCAGTTGGTAACTGCGATTGTCGGGTACGGGAAACTTGACTCGCCAAATCCCGGATACAAATAAATTACATTTGTATTAAGGGTTATGTATGCAATAACTCCAGGAGGTGACTCAGAAAATGACCGAAGAAAAAAATCAGCAGCCACAAGTCAGCCTTGAGACATCTTCTGAACAACCTCAGTTGGAAAAACCAGCAGAAACTGCTGAAGAATTGTCGAAAAATCTTAAGTCTGAAACTCTGTCTCAAACGATTGAAAATAACGCCGAAGAACGTTTGAAGGCTCTAGGCCGCTTAATGATGGTGAGCCTAACTTGGTCGCTGGCTGGTCTTTCCAAACGCGAGTAAGTTATGGAACACTACCGCAACGGGCCAGCTATGATTTGTGAGTTTTGTTGTAAGTTTTGTTTAACTCAAAACTTACAACTCCCGGACTTACCTGATGTCCGGTTAGTTGTAATAAAACCCGTTTTTAGTGAAGACTTTAGTCCTTAAAGCAAGGACTAAAGTTTTCAACAGACCACTCATCACTTTTCTTTAATTCCTTCAAACGGCCCCAAAAAAGTCGGTTCGGGACGGGTAACGCGCACTTCCCAAAGCGCTTTAATTACTGCCAAAAATTCGCGGAAAGTGTAGCGAATCATGCCCTTTTGGCGAAATTTGCCCCAATCCGGCGTTCCTAAGCCGATCGCCTGTATGCCCAACCGGCGACAGGTATAAACAGCGCGGGCTAAGTGAAAGTTTTGGGTAACTAAAACAGCCTGCGTTATGCCAAAAATCTCTTTCGCCCGGTAGCAACTTTCATAGGTACTAAATCCGGCATAATCGAGAACGATATTATTAATCGGTACGCCTTGGGCTTCGGCGTAGTCCTGCATTGCTTGGACTTCGTTGTAATCGACGGTGCTATTGTCTCCTGTCATCAAAAGTTTGTCCACTCGCCCCGCTTTGTACAAATCGACGGCTGCTTGCACTCGATCGGCTAACATGGGGCTTGGAGTGCCGTCTTCCCAAACTCCGGCACCAAAAACTATAGCGATGGATTCAGCAGGCACGTTAGCTATATCGCTGTGGCGGTAGTTGCGGGTAACAAATCGGACGTAGTAGTTGAGGGCTAGCGGTGTGAGCACTGAGGTTAATATTAACAGCCCGATGGCAAGGCGCCATGGAAATATAAAGGATTTAGGCAACATAAATTCAAGTTATCTTCCTATATAATTACACCAACAGACCGCTGCGCGGGTCTAAAAAATGTCTAGTTAC
The DNA here is from genome assembly GCF_036705715.1 of Microcoleus sp. AT3-D2. NCBI lineage: Bacteria > Bacillati > Cyanobacteriota > Cyanophyceae > Oscillatoriales > Microcoleaceae > Microcoleus > Microcoleus sp. AT3-D2. The sequence continues at coordinate 16,180 of NZ_JAUBVE010000032.1, forward strand.
CGAATTTACATTATATTGAAAAAAATATGATTCAACAACAGCCCAACTTTGAATTGCTGGAATCATTTTTATGGGAGCCCAAAAACGGCTATTTTTTGCTAGACAGACATCTTCAAAGATTAGAGCGATCGGCTGATTATTTTAATTTCCCTCTATCGCTAACAGAAACAAGCAAAGCTTTACAAGCATTAAGTATGACTTGCGGGTCTGTCAAACACAAAATACGGTTAACAATATCTTGTGATGGTAAAATAACATTACAAGCTCAGACACTAGATAGCGGTATCTTAAAAATCGGTGCATCTGTGGGAATTGCCCGCAAACCGATCGATTCTCAAAACCCATTTCTTTACCACAAGACAACTTACCGATTGCCTTATACAATGGCTTTGGAGTCGCAGCCCGAATATCAGGATGTCTTGCTGTGGAATCAAGATGGAGTTATCACCGAATCCACGATCGCCAATATCGCGATCGATACACCCGCAGGTTTAATCACACCTCCCGTCAAGTGCGGTTTATTACCGGGGACGTTTCGTTCTCAACTTTTAGAGGAGGGAAAAATCCGAGAAAAATTAATTACCTTAGATGATTTGCACAGTACCCAAACTCTATTTCTCATTAACTCCGTTAGGGGTTGGATACGCCTCAAAAAAGAGGCAAACCGAGATGTTTGGAAAGTTGTAAGTAATGGCTGAGATAACGCTTTCAATCGATTTTAGGAGGGTGCGAACTGTGCACCTTACTACTACAGATTGTGTCAAAATTGACTCGTTGCGTAAGTCCTGAAAGTGTTAACTATAGTGCAATCAATTATGAAACCAATACAACCTTGGCATTGGCGAAAGCTTCCCCTAAATCAGCGCAGCGGAGCTGAGATTTTTCAAATTTTATTTCTCGGTAAAACTGCCGACAGTGCAAGCTCAATATTGGATTGTTTCCCCCGCGATATGGCTGTTCTGCTAGAAAGTCCAGTTGCATCTTCTACTAACTTGGCACGATATTCTATTTGTGCAGGTTCTCCCCGGATAATTGACGGTCAATCTCAGCTATGGACACCGCCAGTCGGTGAAATTTTACCTTTTTTGCGCGCTCTTTTGGACTCTCAAAAGCAAAATTTAGTAGTGAATGTACCGCCGGAAATTCCTTTTAGTGGGGGTTGGTTGGGATGGCTAGGTTATGATTTAGCATGGGAAATTGAACGCCTGCCCCAACTCAATACCGATCCGCTTCCTTTCCCGGTTAGCTGTTGGTACGAACCAGAATCTTTTGCGGTTTTAGACCGTCAAACGCAAATTCTCTGGTTGGCTGCGAGTCAACCTTCTCACCTCGATGTTATGCAGCATCAATTAGAGCAAACCCAGCGAGAAATAATCCAGAATAATTTACCGGAAAATTATCAACAAAATTCCGCTACTCCTATTTTCCAATTATCTCAGAGTGAGTATAAAGAAATAGTGCGAAAAGCTCAGAAGTATATTCATGCTGGCGATATTTTTCAAGCTAATTTATCTTTGCGGTTTGAAGCCCGTACAGATTGCAGTAGTTGGTCAATTTACCGCGCTTTGCAACGGATCAATCCTTCGCCTTTTGCAAGTTATTGGCAAACTCCGTGGGGGGCGATAGTTAGTTGTTCGCCGGAAAGACTCGTTCAATTATTAGGAAAAAAAGTGGATACTAGACCGATCGCGGGAACGAGACCGCGAGGTTTAACCTGCATTCAAGATGAGCAGTTAGCACAGGAATTAATAGAGAATATCAAAGAAAGAGCCGAACATATTATGTTAGTTGATTTAGAGCGCAACGATATCGGGAGGGTGTGTGAATGGGGGTCGGTAAAAGTTAACGAATTTCTGACTATTGAACGCTACAGTCACGTGATGCACCTCGTCAGTAATGTTATCGGTACATTAAGACAAGATTGCGACGCGATCGACTTAATTCGAGGGGTATTTCCGGGCGGTACGATTACAGGTTGTCCGAAAGTGCGCTGTCTGGAAATCATCGAAGAATTGGAACCCGTGAAGCGCAATTTATTTTACGGTTCCTGCGGTTATTTGGACTGGCGCGGCAACCTGGATTTAAATATTTTGATTCGCACCCTTTTATATGCACCAAAAAGTGACGGTACGACGGGAGGAGTTGTTTGGGGACAAGTGGGTGCGGGGATTGTTGCTGATAGCGATCCAGAAAGGGAATGGCAGGAGTCGCTGCATAAAGCTCAAGCTCAAGTTAATGCTTTGAAATTAGCGGAAATATTTGATTATAGGCTTTCTCAGTAACATGAGGTGTTCTTGGGCATTGGGCATTGGGCATTGGGCATTGGGCATTGGGCATTGGGCATTGGGCATTGGGCATTGGGCATTGGGTATGGGGCATTGGGCATGGGGCATGGGGCATTGGGCATTGGAAGAGTACCTGACTTTGCTGAGAACCGCTATAGTTTTTTTTAGCGATCGCACTGTGAGTCAGATTCTGGGTGAACTCATGGATATTAGAGGAGACTGCCAAAGCTGGTTAGCTGCTGGAGAAGCTGACTATCACGATCGGAAAGGAAAAGCACAAGCAATTAACAAAGCTCCTCAACTGCAACAGTCCTGTAGAGAAAAAAGTCCCTTTCTGTACCAAAAATTGCAAGTGGCCCAAGCTCTGAAGCAAAGCGCGGTATGACAAAAGTTCGATTCCAAGCTGATGGCGTAAGTGTCACACGCTCGCTCAACTGGTAGGGTGCGTCAGACGGAGTTATAGAAAAATTATTAGAAAATTGGGAATCTGACGGACATTTATGCTATGATATTTTTATAATAAAATGCTTTTTCACCCTTTAATTCTCGATGTTTGACTATTTAACAAGATTGGAGCAATATGCTCCTGAAGCTTATGATAAAATTCGCAGTTATAGTAACGATGTAGAAGAGATTGCACGCAACACAGGTTGGTTACAGTTTCGCATTCAGCGCATCAAAGAGCACCTATTTTATCGCAAACACCAATTAGATGACAGAGTTGGATTTTTCGATGCAGATCCAGACATTGCTGATGCGTGGACAAGATTGTACGAGAATCAATATAACTCTGAGGATATACGATTACTTGAACATGAATACTTTGAGGCCAGGTTTGAGAGCATCTTCCGCACGAACTGGCGCAGGGCACACGAAGCAACTTTACACTCCGGTCGCTCCTGGAATCCACCACCGCAGCCATAGCAGAAGGTATTGACTTAAATAGGACTTGCGGATTACTACTAAAGGTAGCGTCTGGTCAGGTAGTCTGCGTAAGTCCTAGTACAGTGTTACGCTGTCAGCAAACCAGTTCTGTTAGGGTAGAATTATAAGAAACTAACTCACCACAGAACGAAATATGGCTTTTTACGTTTTACTTTTGAAAGAACAAGAGGATGATACTGCCGTCATTTACCACTTCGGACCAGATGAAGATCATCTTGGAGCCTTGTGGCTAGATAAATCCAGCGGAGCAGTCAAAGAACTTAAAAAAACACCTGTTAATAATTCAGAAGCATTTTTCCCGCGAGCTGCAGTCAAGGTTCGCCAACATTGGAAAGCGGGAATGTTTCCGCCAAAAACTTGCTGGGCATCGTGAGGCTGCAACTGAATAATGAGTTCTTTAATAGGTTCTTCAATGGGTTTTCCAATTTGATACTGAATGATAACCATTACTCCTATGACAACTGAAAGACATGATGGGTTTTCTCTTACCTATTTATTCCCGCAACCTACTGCCTCAGAAATCGAACTAAATCCGCGTTCTTCTAACTTTTGCAACAAACCTTGGAGAATCCGACGCACCATCCAAGGCCCTTCGTAAACCCAACCAGTGTAAACTTGAATTAAACTCGCACCGGCGGCTATTTTTTCCCAAGCATCTTCGGCGGTGAAAATGCCGCCAACTCCAATTATGGGCAATTCGCCTTTTGTATATTGCCAGATAAATCGGATTACTTCTGTCGATCGCTCTCGCACTGGAAGCCCGCTAATTCCCCCGGCTTCTTCGGCGATTGGTTTGCCTGTTTCTCGCAATATTTGTGTTTTCAATCCGTCGCGGCGGATGGTGGTATTTGTGGCGATAATTCCTGCTAGTTGGTAGGTTTTTGCTAAGTCGAGGATTGATACGATCGCCTCCGACTCCAAATCCGGCGCAATCTTGACTAAAATTGGCTTGATTCCCTGATTTTCTTGTTGCAAAATTTCCAAAATTGTGCTAAGCCCAGCAGCATCTTGGAGCGATCGCAACCCAGGCGTATTCGGAGACGAAACGTTCACTACAAAATAGTCGCCCCAATCTTTCAGCAGCTTAAAACTCTCCAAATAGTCGGCTGCTGCCTGCTCTAACGGTGTTACCTTAGATTTACCGAGATTGATGCCCAAGGGGAACGGAGACTGAGCCATGGGGCGCTGGGCATCGAATTTTGACTGTTTCTGTGCTGCCTGAAACCGGGCTGCCATTGCCGCGGCTCCTTGATTGTTAAATCCCATGCGGTTGAGGGCTGCACTGTCCTCCGTCAAGCGAAACAAGCGAGGTTGAGGGTTTCCCGGCTGCGGTTGACAAGTGACAGTGCCAAGTTCGGCAAAGCCAAAGCCAAAATTTGCCCAAATGTCAGCAGCTACGCCGTTTTTATCAAATCCGGCGGCCAAGCCGACAGGATTGTTAAAGCTCAGTCCCCACAAAGATTGTTCGAGGCGAGAATCTTGGACTCCCAAAGATTTCTGCAATCGGGAGAGCATTTGGCTGGTTGCGGGGTTTGACTGGGTTCTGGCTGCGAGTTCGAGAACTTGGAGAGTGCGGTTGTGCAGCCACTCGGCATCGGTTTTCAATACGGAAAACAACAGCGGGCGTACACTTGATTGATAAATATCCAATGATTTGTACTGGGGCAATTTACAAATTAGAAATGAGAAGGGAAATAAAAATATTCACGAGCAGACAGCGAAGGCGAAGTTTTTACTTCAACTTCGATCGACTTTATCCAATGTTTGAGATTGAAGGATAAGTGAGACGATTATATTATAAGTTGATTCTTTGGCATTTTATTTTTTTGAACATTTAAGTTAGTAATTTTAAATTAGACAAGGTGCGGGGAAGCTTGGAAATGGGGCAGCAGCAAAGACCGAAGGATTTAGACGAACAAATCGCGACCCTAGAGCGCGTTCTCCAGACTCTCCGAGAAGAGGAGAATGTTGAAGTGCTACTTTCGACCACACTCGGTTACTTGCAAGCGGAATTTGACTGGCGGTTGATTTGGATCGGGTTGTACGATCGACAGGCGCACAGATTGTTCGGGAAAGGCGGCATAACTCCTAACGGCGACCAGTCTTTTCTCAAACAGCGGTTTGCCCTCAGCCCAGGAGATTTGCTCGAACAAGTGGTGATTCAGCTCCGCCCGGTGGGAGTCCCGGATTTGCGATCGGAAAGTAGAGCCGGAGAATGGCGCAAAGCAGCTCAAACTTTCAATATTCAAGGCACGACTCTGTTTCCCCTGCGCTACAAAGACCGCTGCTACGGCGTGATTTTGCTCGGCACTGAGGTATGGGGAGCGTCGCCAAAGTCCGGGGAAAAAACGCAGTTGGCGATCGTATTTGGAGCGCTGGCAACTGCTCTTTACCAAATAGAAAAAGACTGGCAGCGACAACAAGTTAAACACCCAGATGAGTCTCTTTTAGCGCTGATTTCGCAGTTGGGGGAATTGCGATCGCTCGACCAATACTTGCAAGCTGTTGTCGAACAAACTCATGAATTTATCGAGCCGACACGCACCAATGTTTATTGGTTCGAGCGAGAGCGACGCTATTTTTGGCGCCGAGTCAGCAACCGCGAAGTTACTCCGGGTTTGGGCGGGCCGGCCCGACCGGCTTCGGGCATCACCGTCCAAGACTTGGGCGAATTTTATCAGGCTTTGGGCAGGGAAGAAATGGTTTGGATCGGTGAATCTCAAAGTTCTCTGAAAACTGAGCTAACGGGGCGGTTGATGCAGCAAATCCGCGCTCGCTCTCTGTTGGCGGCGCCGATTGTTTCGGAAGGGGAATTGTTGGGATTTTTGGCAGTCGAAGCCGGCGAACCCCGGATTTGGCAAGACAATGAAAAGCATTATCTGCGGGGAGTGGCGCAGTTAGTGGCTCTGACGGCTCCTGTCTCGGAGATGGAGGAGAAAATTCAGCAAATTGAGATTGATCGAGATTTAACTGCCGGAATAGCTCACGCCATCTACAGCGATGCTGACTGGGAGGCGACTTTGAAAAATACCGCCGAACAGTTGTGCGATCGGCTCAAATGCGAATACTTTTTGCTGCTGCTGTACGGCGAAGAACAAAATCGCTTTGAAATTGTCTGCCAAAATCTGCCCCGCAACCGCAGGTCAGTGCCGTCGCCACTCAACGCCCTCGATGTGGCTGACGTGGGGCTGTTGGAAGAAAGTGCACCTCTAGCTATTGAAAATTGGGAGGAAGACGAGCGGTTGGGCGCTTGGCGGGATGTGTTGGGGGAAGCGGGGGTGCGATCGCTTTTGGCATCGAGCACGAGGGGGAAAAAGAAAGACGGAGAAAACCCCAATCTAAAATCGAAAATCGCCAATGGCAAATCGATCGAGGGTTTGCTGGTTGTCGGACACAATGCAACTCGCACTTGGAGGCGATCTGAGCAAGAATTAGTTCGGCTAGTGGGCGAACAACTCGGATTGATCCTGCACTCGTGGCAGCAGAGTTCGGCAATCGACAAATATCAGCAATTTGAGCGATCGCTCAAATCGGGTTTGGCGGTTTTGCACCATTATCCTGATGAGCAATCTGAGCAAGAGATAGCTGCTGCTTCACCGACGATGTTCCCAGAGTTGCCGCTACAAAAGCTTGATCGTAACTTTGCTCAACACGTTTCCCAGACAATTTCCTGTCCTTTAGTAGCCGTAATTACTTGGAATCCCGGTGACGAGGAAGGTTCCATCGTGGCGACGGTAGCTGCCAATCCCGTATTTGCCCTCAATCCCGAGGCGGTGATTCCTGTCAAAACAGATGCTTTGATCCAACAAACCCTGGCTGCTAACTCCGTGGTGCAACAGAGCACGAGCCAACTGCCACTGGCGACGAAGCGGTGGCTCCGCAGTCCGGGAATTGGCGAGATTCTGACGGTGGCGCTGCGGACGGCCCCAGAACACGCTCCGGCGGGCATTGTGGTGGCTGCGGACGCTCCGGGCCGCCAGTGGTCGGAGTTGTCGGTGAGTTTACTCAGCTCGATGGCGTCTCAGTTGGCTTGGTGGCGCAGGTATTTGGCGGTGCAATCGATCCAGGAGTCGCAGCGATTGGATCTGGAGTTGCTCAACTGGTACAAACAGCGCCGTTTTGAGGAGTTTTACCGCACGGTGGGAGCGGGGGTGAAGGAGTTGGGGGAGTTGAGTCAATCGATTTTGCAGTCGGCGAAGGAACAAAAGGATGCTCTGAAAATTTTGCGCTACCAACAGGTTTTGCGGCAAATGGGCAATGCTTTGGGGTCAACTCATTTGCTGCTGAAACAGGAACATTGGCGGCTGCAATTCGGACAAGATGCGGTGCCTGTGAGCGCTTGGCTGAGGCGATCGCTCGATCGAACTGCCTCCCTGGTCAAACAGTCGAAAGTCTTGCTGGATGTGCACAGAGAAACTGCTGTGTCGATGCCTGCGGGTCAGACTTTGAGCGTTCGCGGGGACAGTATCAAGCTGGATTTGATCCTGTGCGAATTGCTGGCGACGGCTTGCAGGCGCTCTGCTGTTGGCGCCAAGATTGAGATTCGCTCTCAGTTGTTGGGGGAAGATTTGCTAGAATTGTCTGTGATCGATAGCGGCGCGTGCGATCGACAGTTAATTGCTGCCTTCAACGGCGGTTCCGAACCCGATATATTAGCGGTTTCTGCAAATAGGTCGATCGTGCAAAATCTTTTAATTTGTCAGCGAGCAGTACGCTTAATGGGGGGAAACTTTTCTATAGAAATGTTAGAAAACAATTTAATTGTGGCTCGTTTAGTGCTGCCCCTAGCCAATTCTTAATATGGTAAAATTTTGTAAAAGTTCCAAGCTGCGATCGAGGATTGTAGGGGCGTGTTTCACCAACAATAATTGCCTAAAACCCATAATTTCATAAACCCGCCCCACCCAACAGTAAACCGCCATCTACCTCTTTCAAAATACAAGGAACTGGTTTAGCTACGATCTATATTGTTATTGATATCTTGCGCCATGCTTAGGGACGAACGGGCCAGAGAGCCCGTTTCCCAATACATCAATTTTCTTGTGGGTGAACCGGAGAACCCGCCCCTGAAAGACTTTCAGAACTTGGAAAAAACCTTTGAGTAATCCAAGCAGTTAAAATATGAGAAAGCAATCCCATCGGCCCCGCAAAAAAGCACAAAGCCAAAGAATGAACCGTCCAAACTCCTGTCCGCTGTCCTTCCCAATAAATCCAGCGCCCCACAAACAAGTCCATCACTAAAAAATGTATCCATCCCGTAGCTGCCGCCGTTTCCTCCCCCAGAAACTTAGCAATATCTGCTAACTTAGGATTGGACAAAGCAGCCGCATTTTCCGCAGTTAGACTGCTACCAAACAAATATATGTACAAAACGGCGAGCACTGCAAACGGAATAAAGGAATTCATCACTTTTCGGGTAATTCCCCAGTTGGGTAATAAAATCATAATTGCCCAGAAAGGCACAACGAACAGATTACCGACATTAAAAATTAGTTCTGGTGTCATAGCTGGCTCTTGGCTCCTGCGAAGGCAATGCAATTAAGGATGTTAAGATTACTTTACACAATTTTTGCTGAAATTTCTCAAAACCCGAAAAAAATCTCATTCACTAATGAAATAGAATTGCTATACTTATCTAAAATTTCCAATCTCCCATCTAGAATCGATTAAGGCAGCACAGCCCATGACAACTTATAATAATTTTTCCGAGTGGTGCAAGCAGAAAGAAAACATCTCTCCCGGCGCAAAACATACGGTAGAAATACTGTTGCAAATATCAGATACCTCAGAGTGCGATCGAGCCAACGAACTGCTTTCTAATACAAAAGAACTTAACCTCAAAAATCTTCAAATTACCGATATCAGCCCCCTCTCATCTTTCACTCAACTTACTAATCTCATCCTCGGCAGTAATCAAATATCTGACATCGCTCCCCTGCAATCTTTAACTAACCTGAAAACTCTGGTTATAGATGTCAATCAAATATCAGATATCAGTTCGCTTTCCTCTCTAAAAAATCTGACTATACTCGTTCTCGATACGAATCAAATCTCAGACATCAGTCCCCTAGCAGGTCTAACTAATCTTACCGCACTTGTCTTGTTTGACAACAAAATTTTCGACATCACTCCGGTGAAAAATTTAACTAACTTAAATGCGCTGATTCTATACAAAAATCAAATTTCCGATCTCGCTCCTCTGGCAAATTTAACTGAGCTCCAGATACTCTACCTTTACAATAATAAAATATCGGATATCACCCCGCTGGCTTCCTTGAAAAATCTCAAGACGCTGTTTCTCTTCGGCAATGAAATATCTGACCTTACTCCACTGGAATCTCTAACAAACTTAAATAAATTGGTTTTATTCCAAAATCAAATATCCGATATTAGTCCTTTAAAATCGCTCACTAATTTAATTGAACTAAACCTGGGTAACAATCAAATATCAGACATCAGTCCGCTGAAATCGTTAACTAACTTGACTCAACTTTATCTGTTCAACAATCCGATTTCGGATAGCAGCGCGCTACAAGCTTTAAATAATTTATTTTTACTAGACTTGTACAACAATCAAATCTCTGATATCAGTTTCCTGCAATCTTTGCAAAAGTTGACTACACTGGACTTGCGCGGGAATCCCATTGTTAATAAAATTTGTCCTATCAATCCTGAATCTATATGTAGGTTTTAATTAATTATTAAGGTCGAGGCAAGATTGCGGTTTATAGAGTATAATGTCAAAGGTCAATATCAGGAGAAAGTGATGAGCGGACACGATGCTTTAATGTTAGGATTGCTGCTGTTGCCAGGTTTGGCTTTGTCGATCGCAATTATGGGCGCTTTTGCCGCTGGTGGATAATCAGTGTCGGGAACAGGCAGATTTTGTAAAAAGTAGTTTTTCCCTCGTTTTCCTCCTTCCCTGGCTCTGGCTGGGAACGCATTTCACTATTGCTCTGCCTCCTGTTTTTTTGCAAGCGAGGCAGAGCCTCTGGATCTCGGTTTCCAGCCAGAGGCTGGGAACCAGTTAATTTCCCTTCTTCCTTCTTCCTGACATCCGTTACATCCGTTACATAATCCGTTGCCGAACTTCCTTCTTCCTTTGCTTACAAAAATTGTGCTGTAACATCCGAATTTACCAAAGTATTGGCGCACAAAATACCCGATGCTGCGACAGCGGGCACGCCAATTCCGGGCATGGTGCTGTCTCCCACCCGATACAAGCCTTTGACTGGTGTTTGCGGGCCGGGAAATGTGCCTTTTCCGGCGGCAATTGCAGGCCCGTAAGTTCCTTGATATCGGCGTAAAAATCGGGCGTGGGTTAGCGGTGTGCCGATCGACTCTAAGACTATCCGCGATCGCAAATCGGGTATAATTCTTTCTAAAGCTTGAAACAGAGATTGCGCTCGCTCTTGCTTTTTCGGCTGATACAATTCGCCATATTCCCAACCTTCGTAAGGCTCCAATGTATAAGCGTGAACGGCGTGATGTCCGGGCGGCGCGAGAGTTGCATCCCACACTGTAGGAATCGAAATCATGCAAGTATTTCCGGGTACTGTAATGTCACTCTTGCTGTCGTGAACGACGACGTGGTGGCCGGTCAAACCTTCGAGCCCTTCGGCTTTAATTCCTAAATGCAGGTGCATGAAACTGTCTACTGCTGGCATCGACAAGGCGCTTTTTCGATAGCTTTCTGGCAAATCTTCAGGCCGCAGTAATTTTGTATAAGTATCCCAGATTGTGGCATTTGAAATGACAATTGGGGCGCGGATAACTTCACCATTTTTCAAGCGAACGCCGGTGGTTTTGCCGGATTCAACTAAAATTTGCTCGACGGCAGATCCCAGGCGCAATTTTCCTCCCCAGCGCTGCAAACCTCGAACTAAAGCATCGACGATCGCACCGCTGCCACCTACAGGATATTCGATCGCACAGCGCGATCGTTCGCCAATCATAAAAGCTATTTCCGGCGCGACAGTTCCGTGCGCTTTCAAACCCGACAGCAAAAAGCACTCCAAATCTATCAAACGTCGCACCCAAGGGTCACGCACGTCCCGATCCATCAAGGAACCTGCTGAACCCGCGATCGCACCTACTAGCGGCAACAGCTTCAGCAAAGCAGGCGAGTACCGGGACAGCAAAACAGGTATTAACTGCCAGTCGGATCTCAGCGCTAAAGCCGGAATTCCACGCAAAGCTTCATACAAAACCAATAAGTTTTGTTGAAATTGCTGTAATTCTACAGCACCTTGCGGTGCGAACTTAGCTACAGCATCTAAGTAACTTCTGGCATCAGCATAAATCGGCAAACTTCCCTCTGGAAAATGGTAATGCCCTAGCGGATCGTAGGAAATTGCTGCGATCGATTCCTCCAAAACATCAAAAACTTGCCGCAGAGGATTGAACGACCGGGGGTCAGTCAAACCGCAATAAAAAGAAGGCCCCGAATCAAAGTGAAATCCTCGGCGCGAAAAGCTGTGAGCTGCCCCGCCCGCTATAATGTGGCTCTCGCAGACGAGAACCCGCTTGCCGTAACGAGCTAGCATCGAGCCGGCGACTAAGCCGCCAATACCGCTGCCAATTACGATCGCATCAAAGTCTTGCATTTATCAAATGTGGTATAATTGTATTATTTCTTGCTGAGTGTTGACAGGGTATTTTTATGGGAGGAAAACTATGAAAGCTTTATCTATTTTAGATGAAGTTGTTCGCGAATTAGAACAAGACGTGAATCTCTCGCGCATTAAAAAAATAATATTTTTTGCTTGTAAAGAGTTCTGGGAAAACGACCCCGCCCAACTCGCCAGCGCAGATGTAAGAATTTTAATTGAAGAACTGTGCGCCAAATACAGCAGGTTAGAAGACATTGAAGCTGTTTTAAATAGTATAGTCTCTAAGGTCAATAAAAAAACCGAGTATGCTTTAGTAACAGATCTCATAGTATGTCAACTTAGCAGGCTGTATGAATTTGAAGATTTCACCAAATTAGAAGTAAACATATCTAGTTTTGGCGGTCAGGAAGCTCCCGCATTTGAAGAACACTTTAGTTCGGAAATACCCAGCAGCGAAGAAAGGGCAAGAAACCCCGGCAAATTATTTGATGTCAGACAAAAAATTTTGCAGCAAACAAATCCGCTGAGGGCAAAAATCCTAATTTTTTCTACTCTTTATCACGAGTTTACTTTTAGCGATCGCGACTGGCTACTGCTGAAAACTCAAGAACTTGACAATCTACTGCGACAACTGTTTAATGTCTGTGGTAGCCTAGCCGAACTGGAATCTCATTTGTACAGAACTGCTAGCAATCTTGACAACAGAGATGAAAACGACCAAGCTGCGAGCGTAATCATCAAAGCGATGAATCCTTGTTACGCAAAAATGCAACAGGAAGAATCTTATGAAGCCGAATCTTCGGCTAGCGAAGATTACGATCAGACACATTTAAACAACAGTGTTTATGAAGAGAGCGAGCTGGTGGACAGGCGCACCGATTATTTTGATCCAGGCGAGATTACTCACATCCTTCAAGCTGCTCCACCTCATTATCATTATGATCCTCAAAAGAGTTACTTAGTGCCGGACACGGCAGAAAATCTACCGTTTAAAGAACCCGAAACCAGCAATAATTATGCTACCGAGTTCAAACAGGAAATCGTAGAAACATTCCCAGTTGCAGAAATGCCGACTATTATCGAAATTTTAGAACCGGCGGCTCCTGTTATTATAAATATTAGCGATTCCATCAAACGCAAGTTGGGATTGGAAGAAGAAATGACAGAATTAGTCACTCACAGTGCTAACTCCGCAACGGCGCAAATAGAAAATATATTCACCCAGTTAGAAGCTGCTTTGAACGGAAAATTTTCTACGGGAAGTGTAGAGGAGCGTTTGTACTGGAAATATAAAAATCTTAGAGAGTATGTAGGTAAAGTTCAGAAGTTTACCGATAAATTGCTGGAAATTTTGAGTGAATTGGAGTCAAAAGAAAGCGAAAAATATCCTTCTGAAATCACAGGCAACCTAGTTGAAAATATTTCAGACATACCGCAGGAAAACTCTAGCCATAAAGCAAATCAGTATCAGCTTCTGGAAATGGCAAAGCAAGGCAAACCAAAGGCGATCGCCCAATTGATTAATCAATTGCTACAGCCTAAAGGAATTACTGCTACAGTAGGATTTAAAGACGGTTGGCTCCATGTGATTCTGGAGTCTGCGGAAGTACCAAACCAACAGGCTACAGCTACCTACATTCACAAAAAACTGTGTACTTTAAAATCAAAATATCTTACTCATGTGAAAATTCATGGGCGACAGTTAGGTAGCAAAACAGTCTTTTGGACTCAAGAATTTGTCAATCCAACTCATTAAATACCCCGACTCAGGTCTGAGGCTACACAAAAAAACTAAGTCGGCCTGCGCCAACTGAAATTTAAGAAATTTCATCAAATTTCTCAGACTCAAGTCTGGCGCTACAAAAACTAAGTCCGCCTGCGCGAACATAAATTTAAGCAGTCTAGAAATAGCAGATTGTACCTAATTCACAACAAAAAAATATGAATGCCAGCGAAATTTTAAGGCGATATACATCAGGAGAACTAGATTTTCAAGGTATGAATCTCAGAGGCGTATACCTGAGCGGTGCCGATTTAATTGGCGTCAATTTAAGCAGTGCTGACCTCTGGGGTGCAAACTTAGCGATGTCGTATCTGAGCAGAATTAACCTTCAGCGCGCAAATTTAACTAATGCAAAGCTGTGTGGTGCTAACTTAAATCAAGCAAACTTGAGCGGAGCAAATTTGTCCGATGCAGACTTCCACGGAGCGACTTTGCAAGGTGCAGACTTTCGCAAAGCCAACATCTCTTTGGCCGTTTTTATTGATGCAAATTTGAGCGATGCAGATATGCGAGGTGTGAATTTGCAAGGTGCAGATATGCGCGGTGCGTGCTTGCGGGGTGCAAATTTGCGGAAGGAGCCGCGGATTTTTGAGGGTGCAAATTTGCGGGGTACAAATTTGCAAGGTGCAGATTTGCGGGGCGTCAATTTGCAAGGTGCAGATTTGACTAAAGCTAATCTCAGTCACGCTAATTTGACTGAAGCATTTCTGGGAGAAGCAAATCTGACTCAGGCGAATTTGAGCGAAGCTATTTTAGATGGCGTATTTTTGACTGAAGCAACTTTGGTAGAAACAAATTTTTCCTGGGCTGTAATGGCTAATGCTAAGTTGGAAAGAGCTGTGTTACTTGATGCTGAATTAGCTGGCGCTAACTTGCGAGGTGCATTTATGACTGATGTTAAGTTGAGCAATGCTAATTTAATTATGGCTGACTTGAGTCGAGCTAATTTGGTGCGGGCTGATTTGAGTCGAGCTAATTTGAATCAGGCAAATTTGAGCGAAGCTGATTTGACTGATGCTTACCTGGCTAGAACAGATTTGCGGGAGGCAATTTTGCACCGCACAACTTTGATTAGGGCAGATTTGAGCACTGCTAATTTATCAGGTGCTCAGTGGCGCGGTACAATTATGCCGAATGGAGAAATGCACGGGTAATTACTTCTAGTAGCAATTTAACGCTCTCCGCAAAATAGTTAATTTAATAGTTAAGGAAATTCCCTATAAAAAAAAAGAGGGCAATGCTGTGTTAAATCCAGGAAAAATTTTACAAGAACGTTATCAATTGCAACAGCGTTTAGGACGCACAGCGGCGGGTCATCAAACTTGGCTAGCAGTAGATTTAGAGTCTCAAGAACAGGTGACGCTGAAAATGTTAGCTTTTAGCCCGGAAATGCAGTGGGAAGAACTCAAGCTTTTTGAAAGAGAAGCACAAGTTTTGCAGGCGCTAAATCATCCCCGCATTCCTTGCTATCGAGATTATTTTTCCCTGGAGCGGGAAGCCGGAGCAGGATTGCCTTGGTTTGGGTTAGTGCAAGATTATATTCCGGGATTTTCACTTCAGGAATTTTTAGAAAATGGTCAGCATTTTTCCGAAAAACAAGTACGAAAAATTGCCACTGAAGTGCTGGAAATTTTAATTTATTTGCATGAATTGAGTCCCCCGGTTTTGCACCGAGATATTAAGCCGAGTAATTTAATTTTGGGGGAAGATCAGCAGGTTTATCTAGTAGATTTTGGTGCGGTACAAGCTCAAGCGGCGGTGACAGGCGTAACGTTTACAGTGGTAGGAACGAGTGGCTATGCACCCTTAGAACAGTTTTGGGGGCGGGCGGTGGCGGCTTCGGATTTGTATGCTTTGGGAGCTACTTTAATTCATTTGTTAACGGGGGCGACACCTGCGGATTTACCACAGAAAGATTCTCGGATTCAGTTTAGCGATCGCGTGAGTGTCAATCCTACTTTGGTAAGCTGGATTGAGAAGATGACGGAAATCGGGTTAGAAAAGCGTTTCAGCAAGGCTAGAGAGGCTTTAGCAGCTTTGAAATCGGGCAACATACAAGGGGCTAATCTTCAAATTGAGACTGTGAGGAAAATTGCTAAACCGCCTCACAGTCTCATTCAAGTTAGCAAATCAGCGACGGAGTTACACATTAAAATTCCGGCTGTCTTAGTCAGAAAGCCTTTATTATCTGCTTATCTAGGAACAGTAATGCTAATGACATTTATCCCGACAATTATCCCCTTTTTAACAGGAAAATTGAGCATAGGGGTAGTAATTTCGGTACTTATAATAGGTTTATTAGTTAAGGTTATTTTTGAGATAAAGCAAGTTAAATTTAATCGCAAATTTTTTAAAATAACACATCAGGTATTGGGGTGTAAATACTTACAAGAAACAGGAGAAATATCAGAATTCTTGGGTGCTTTCATTCACAATAACTCTCTTTCGGGAAACCAAATCAAGATTCGTGCCGGTAACGATATGGGAACTTACTTTTATGTTTTAGGAAAAAATTTGACAGAGATTGAGGCGGCTTGGTTAGCGCAAGAAATTCAAGATTGGTTAAATTTAAGATAAATTTTTGTAGGCGAAGCCGTGGTGATTAATTTTTTGTATAATAGACATCTCCCAACTAAAAATGGGTGACGAGCTCACTTATAGGGTGTCTAAAATACAACTTTAAAAGAGTTATGCCAAGGCTTTCAAAAAAAGACCAGAATTAAAGTCAGTATATCTTATTACGCGATCGCCCAAAAAACATTGAATTTTAATTCAAATTTATCCCTTCACAGGCAAAACGATCGCAAACTCAGTCCCCATTCCTAGCTCTCCATTCACCTCGATGCTTCCGCCATGTTTCTCTACCGCAATCTGGTGGACAATTGCCAACCCCAATCCAGTTCCTTTTCCGACACCTTTCGTCGTGAACAAATGGTCAAATATCTGCTGTTTAACTTCCTCTTTTATCCCAGTGCCGTTATCAGCAATGTTTATTTTAATGTACCCTTCGCCGACTATATCCGTGCAAATCGTGATGCGGTTGGGATTGGCGGTAATTTCGCTAAAACTGCGTCCTATATTTGACTCTTCTAAGGCATCGATCGCATTGGCAAGCAGGTTCATGAAAACTTGATTCAATTGACCGGGAAAACATTCAATTTTAGGGAGATTGCCGTATTTAGTTATCACTTCGATCTGCGGGCGGTGTTCGTTTGCTTTGAGGCGGTGTTTCAAAATTAAAATAGCGCTATCAATGCCTTCGTGAATATTAAAAGGAACTTTGTAGTCTTTGTCGCCTCGCGAGAAGGTACGCAAACTGTTGCTGATGCTGCAAATGCGCTCGCACCCAAGTTGCATTGAATCAATCATCTTCGGTAAATCTTCCAAAAGATAATCGAGGTCTATCTCTTCGGCGTGGTCTGCTATTTCCGATGGCGATGCAGCGGAGCGATACAATTCTAAGTGTCCTATAACATCTTCCAAACTCCTTTTACCTTCGCTTAAATTGCCAGAAATAAACCCAATCGGATTGTTAATTTCGTGGGCGACTCCGGCGACTAAATTGCCCAAAGCCGACATTTTTTCGTTTTGCACGAGTTGCAGTTGCGCTTGCTGTAAATCTTTTAAAGTTTGTTCTAGCTGTTGGTTTTGCTCTTGCAAAAGTTCCGCTGCTCGCTTGCGATCGGTGGCATCAACACCCAAACCAATAATCCCGATCGTGTCACCTTGGCAATTTTTTAGCTGCACTTTCGTGACTTCTAAATAGTGTAGTTTACCATCAACAAATCTGAGAGATTCGCTGGAGTAATGCGGCAAATCTTGGGCAAGGCAGGCGGCATCTGAAACCAGACACCCCGCTGCATCCTCTCCCAGTATATCTTTGTAATGCTCGACAGCTAGGAAAGCGCTCACAGGCACGCCCACATTTTGAGAAAAGGTTTTGTTCAAAAACTGTACTTTACCACTGGGATTCACCATCCAAATCCAAATCGGAGCGACATCAAGAATCGCTTGGAGCATTTTTTTCTGATCGGCAAGCTGAGCTTCGGTTCGGCTAATTTTTACTAGCGATCGCTCTAATTGTAGGTTGTAATCCTGATATTTTTTGTAGAGCAGAGCATTTTGCAAACAGATGGCTGCCTGGGAACACAGGAGATTGAGAAGCTGCAGGCGATCGCGGGTAAAAACTCTTGCGGTTAAGCGATTTTCCAGATACAAAATTCCGACTAATTTGCCTCGATCAAGAATCGGCCAACACAACAGGCTCTGCGGTTGGTATTTGAGGATGTATGAATCGGAATCCCAATCACGTTGTTGAGCGAGATCCCGAACAATCACAGGTTTCAATAAATTTTTAACGCAGTCAACAATTTGGAGGGGCAAGATATCGCTGTTGTCATCGAGTTTTGCGGATGATAAGTCGATCGCCCACTCGGCTCCCGAATTGTCTATCGTGCTTGTAGCCGCGATTTCCCATTGATTGCCGTTTGGCAAAATCAGCGCTCCTTTGCCAGCTCCTGTATTTTTCATCGCCAGTTGCATCAGTTTGGCAATCAGTCGATCGAGTTCTCTTTCACTAGAGAGGGCTTGACAAGCTTTTAGCAGTGTTGAAAAATTCCCGAAATCTGAGACACTCGCCGAAACAGACGGAGGAATGGATGGATGAATGGATGGATGAAGCGATGGATTTTGCCCAGGTGTTGGAAAATTTGCTAATGGATTTGCAGGGAGTTTTGCGGGTTCTAAAATCGGTTTTAATAATTGAGGATAACGTTTTTCTAAGTCGTCAATTTTTGCTCTATCTCCCCAGCAGACATAGCAATCATAAGCATCTATCATGTAGATTCGGGCAATTTTTTCTCTTCCCAATGACAGGTAAAACTTAGCAGCGAGTTCGCAGGCAAGAGCTTCTTCATTGACATATTCGTTAGCTTTAGCTCCGGTAATAGCTCGATCATACAGTTCCATTGCTTCTGCTGTCTGTCCCAAAACCCCCAGCAATTCCGCCTCAACCAGATCGAACTTGTGTTGGTAATTGATCGGCGTATGGTGCGCGAATTCTTTGAGTTTTTTCTGACTAGCACCAACGCGCTTAAGGATTTGTTGGCGCTCCGCCGGTGCGGCATCTGCATAGATTGCCAAATCTGCCAGCGCATCATAAAAGTCGTGCATCATCGTTACTAGCATCAAAACACAATTCCCAAGATAAGGTTTGCCTCCATTTCCCCTGTCGCTTGGCTACGGATTACGGCTCGAATATATCCCGAATCCGTGGCCTCTTTTTGCT
The DNA here is from genome assembly GCF_036705715.1 of Microcoleus sp. AT3-D2. Lineage (NCBI taxonomy): Bacteria > Bacillati > Cyanobacteriota > Cyanophyceae > Oscillatoriales > Microcoleaceae > Microcoleus > Microcoleus sp. AT3-D2. The sequence goes on from NZ_JAUBVE010000032.1 coordinate 35,092, forward strand.
AAATTATTTATACACCTCCATCTGGCAGATAACAGTCACGATTAATTGAAAAATTGGAAGGTTTAATGTATTTGTAAATAACCGGTCTGCGTTCAAGTTCGTCGAGAATGTCTGTTTGGTTGAGGAGTATTTCTCCCGATGCAATTAACGGTTGCTAATGCAACTTTTTTGGATTGTAGTAGCACCGCGTCCCAGAAATCCTCGGCCACAACGAGGTAGGTTTGAGAATTTTAGCAGCTATCGATCAGTCTTTCTCGCGCACGAACCGATCGATAGCCGATCGAGAATCTGTGTACAATTGCGCGATCGGGCGATATCCCGGCATCACCGCAGTCAAATCTACTACATCTACTGTTGCGTCCATATCGGCTGACCTCAACTCCGACATTAGCTTGACAAAACTTAGTGTATCTATCTTAGGGCATAAACCGCATAATTTTTGTTTGAGCGCCAGATCGAAAATTCCAATTATCTGTTAAGGAACAACATTTTATACTTGGGCGATCGGGATTAAAGCTTTTTACTTACGTATAAGTTTCTCCTGTTAATCTCAAATGCGATGACAATGAACGCGAAATACCGTATAAACACCGCAGTATCCTGTCTTGAAAAATACAATGGGTAATTAATTGAATTTAATATAGCTCGATCGCCTAAATTTCCGCTACGCCGATAAAAAAGTGAGTACCTTAAAAAGTTTAAATACAATCTATAGAGATCATAAAGAATCCGTCGTGAAAGGAGGGGCACTCCAGTCCCCCCTAGAAAAGCACAGGGTCGTTGCATTGTGGTGAAACTCCCCCTCTACTCTGCTTCCTGCCTAATAGCCCTCCCAGGGGTTAAAACCAAATCAAATAGTAATAGGCAGTAGTCTTCATCTGACCGAAACCATCCAGGATACAAGCCCCCGGAGTCATTCCGAAAGCAGACTCAGGAACCAGAAATAAAAAACCTGTATCCGATGAAACTTGCCCCCCGAATTTATCCGTGGGGTCAATGTTAAAATCTAAAATCTAAAATCTAAAATCTAAAATCGATTGACTTTACCTTGATTCCGACAGGGGTTAAAACCACTGTCGGAATCAAGCTTCCACAAAAGGAAACAGCCTTATTTGAGATTATTCGTCTGTCGCTCTTTCTGGGCCTCGTTGAGTTCAGTCAATATCTCCATTCACTTTCTAGAAAATATTGTCTGAGGCATCTTGAGCATTCTATCTTGCATCTCGTGCTGCATCATTGATATTTTCTTGGCCACCGCTGGTACCATATCTCAGAGACTCAGTACCCTCTGATACTCTTTCTTTTGCTCCCTGGGTGGCTTCTTTAACAATTTCTTTTGCTCCCTGCAAGCCTTCGCGAGTGTTTTCTTTAAGATTAGAAAGGCCTTGTTTGGTTTTGTCGCCAAAGTCATCAGCTTTGCGCTGAGCCGTGCGAGCATCCTCCTTCACCTTTTCACCAGCTTGGCCGAGTTTGTCAGGCGCGTCATCCGCTACCCGCCGTACATTTTCCCCTACATTGTTGCTAGATTTCGTGTCAATGCGGTGCTGCGCTTGCTCTTTGAGAAGCTCAGCTTTTGCTTCTGTTGTTGTCATCTTTTTGTTTCTGGGATCGACATCGGGGTAGTCGTTCATGCCGCCTTTGTATTCGGAAGTTACAGCCCCGGTCGGCACTTCTTCTCTAATTTGGTCGGCAGTTTTTCCTTTTCCTGTCATGACATCAGTTTTTCCTGCCATAATATCAGGGGCGCTGCTGCATGCCGTACTCACAAATACTAAAATGCCAGCCAGAAACACTGTTAAAATTTGTACAGCTCGAATTTTTTTCACAAATGCAGTTAGTCTGTTCATAAAAATGCTCGGTAAGTGGGAAACAAGCGTGGCTTGAGCCCTGAGAGGGAAACAACGCGGCGGTTTCAACCGCTTTGAATCCCTTTTCGGGGTTGGAGAGGTATGGTTGCCACTCCGATGGAGATATGGTTGTCTCCTTTCTCCCTTGCGGGGTAATGTTCGCCTCGACCTGGTTATAAAGGCTTGTTAGACCTGCAACACTGTTTCAGTGACTTTAAAACTGTTTAATTGCAGATGACAGAGCGGAAAACTGGCGTCGCATTCGCCGGTGTCGTGACCTAAATAACGTCTCCGCCATACGGGGGGGTCTGGTCAGAACAGCTTGCAATTTCTTACAAGCTCAGTAGCACTTAGCCCTGAGTTCCTGACAAAAATGCTCCTTTCTATTGTGAGATGGTCGTCAAATGCCTGGTGGTTCTGTAGATGGCTAGCCTTACCAAATTAGGCACTTAAACACTTTTTAAGTATAGGAATAGAAACCGTAGCTTTTCATCTATCCCAAGTTACATTCCTTAAGTTATAGAAGAAGGAAGAAGGAAGAAGGAAGAAGGAAGAAATAAGAAATAAGAAGGCTCTTCGGCTTTGCGAGCGGATAGAAATCAGCAATCAGGAAGAAGGAATGGATAATCCTCCATCTTCTACCAATTATTAAAAGTCGCAGCACCCCGCACCGGACAAGGCAATGTCGTTTCCCTAGATAGCTGTTTGGTTCTCCATGCGCGCACTATGTTGAAATGTTGTGCGTGTTCGGCTCAAAAAAAAACCTTCTAGTCAGGAACTAGAAGGAAGGTGGTGTATGATCTCAAGTACAACAAGGTCTTTAATCGCAATTGTGGCGACACATCCCGATCGCAAACATCTGTCTAATGGCTGAAAGTATCTGTACAGTTACTAAGGATTTTGAATCGCTGTTTTTAAACTCTTACAGAATTCGCCGATCGCCTCTAAACCCTGTTCTGGAGTTCCTTGGGCCAAACGTTTGACAAAAGCACTGCCAACAATCGCAGCATCTGCACCCCATTCTTTCACTTGGCGAGCGTGTTCGGGTTGCGATATACCAAACCCGACGCCGATGGGTTTGTCGGTGACGGCGCGAAGTTCTTGCAGCAATTCTTTTGCTCTCGTTTCTAAGCCTTCGCGTACTCCCGTAACCCCCGTCACACTGACTAAGTAAATAAATCCTTGAGACTGACGAGCGATCGCTTCTATGCGACTTTTGGGACTTGTCGGAGCAACTAATAATGTTAGTTCAATCCCTAATTTGTTGGCAGGTTGGATGAGACTGTCGGCTTCTTCTAAGGGCAAGTCTGGTACAACCAATCCCTGAACTCCAGCACTTTTGATTTGCTGCAAGAAGGTTTCTCTACCTCGGTACAAAATCGGGTTGTAGTATGTGAAGAGAATGATGGGCGATCGCAAATTCGGACTAACTTTCGCTACCATTTCCAGCACCGAATCTAACCGCGTTCCCCGCTGTAGAGCCCTTGTAGCAGCGGCTTGAATCACCGGCCCGTCAGCTAGCGGGTCAGAATAGGGAACGCCAAGCTCGATCGCATCTGCACCGTTATCATCCAAAATTTGCAGTGCTTTAGCCGTTGTCTCCAAATCTGGGTCGCCCGCAGTAATAAAAGGAATCAATGCACATTGGTGGTTCTTGCGTAACGTTTCAAAACAATTAGAAATAGTCATTAGTTATTAGTCATCAGTCATTGGTCATCAGTCATTGGTCATCAGTCATTAGTCATTGGTCATTAGTCATTAGTCAGCAATCATTACTTGGCGGTCTATATTCCTCTTCCTTAGCTTTTAGTCGGCAGTCATTATTTCACCGTTTCTTGCTAATAACTAATAACTAATGACTAAGGACTATTGACTAATGACTAATGACTAATTATCTTTTTCCTGCTCAATTTCGGCTTGAAGTTTGGCTAATTCTTCAGGAGTGAGTGCATCTAGCTGCTTCTGCAAGACAGCTTCTTTGTAGTCTTGCAATTGCTGGCTGTAGGTCATATTTTGAGTCAGTGCTCGAAATAAATAAGTCACCAGCCAGCCAATCAAGCCGGCGACCAAAAATAACTGACTCCAAATCCCTGCATTCATGCTGTCGAGTCCGGCAAATTGCAGTAGCAAGTAGACAAACCCACCTGCTACAAAAAAGCCGACACTGATTCCAATTACGTCAATACGTCGCATTTAGGCTTCTATCTGCCGCCGTTTGGGCCGAAAATTCAAAAACGGAGCTAGGAGAAACATACCTGGGAAGAAGAAGAACATCAAGAAGTACATGAAGCCGCGCTCAAAAGAGGTAGCGACGTACCAGCGGCTGTTCAGGTAAGCGTAGGTGGCTGCGGGTACTACCAGGAGGTAGGCTCCTGCCAAGACGGCGTAAAGCAGTAAGGTAATATACATAGATTTGCTTTAGGGGAATAATAACACGGGTAAGTCAGTTGACACGCTCCGTTAGCTGGTTAACTATTGTACCGCTTGGGGAGATCCAGCGCGACTTTTGGGAATTTTTTGATTAGGGGTTGCGTAAATTGGGGTTTTGGCTGTAGAATAAAAGGCTGTTGCTGTTAGTGGCTCAAAACCACAGCAGCTTGACCAAAGGGGGGCGTGGCGGAATGGTAGACGCTACGGACTTAAAATCCGTTGACCCGAAACGGTCGTGTGGGTTCAAGTCCCTCCGCCCCCATCCATTTCAATCATTTGTGATTCAACGGTTTCAGATTTCTTGTCACCAAGACTTCTGTTATCCGTTCAATTTTCGCGCTAATGGTTTTCTACTATGTCCAAAAGCGCCTCTATATCTGCCCAGTTCGCCCCGGACTTTTTGCGTCAGGCTTTCAACTCCTTGAGCAAATCGGCTGCTTTGGGAAATTGGGCGGCTGTCGGAGCTGAGTTTAAATAGCCTAGTAACAGATTATGTGCCGTCGTTAACACATTAATTTCCTCATAATAGACAATATCTAGCTTCTAGTTTGAGATGAGGCGGGGAGTGCGATCGCAAACTCTGCTCCCCCTCCCAAAGATGAAATTACCTCTATTTTGCCCCGATGTTTTTCCACAATCTGGTAGCAAATTGCGAGTCCGATACCAGTCCCTTTTCCGGGTTCTTTAGTGGTAAAAAATGGGTCAAATAGCTTGCTTTGGAGTGCGAGGGAAATGCCAGGGCCGTTATCGCAAATTCGCACCATAATTTGGCTACTCTCCAACTTTTCGGTCTGAATTAAAATCTGAGGATTTTTCCCTTTTTTAGAGTCATGGGATGATTCTTCTAGTGCATCTATCGCATTTGCTATAATATTCATAAATACTTGATTTAGCTGTGCTGGGTAACACTCTATTTCGGGCAATTCTCCATAGTTTTTGACAACTTCAATTCCCTGCTTGAGCCGACTGTTCAAAATCAACAGTGTATTGTCAATGCCTTCATGGATATCAACTAATTTCATTTGAGATTCATCTAAGCGAGAGAAGTTTCGCAAAGACAAAACTATTTGCCGGATGCGTTCTGAACCTATTTTCATAGATTCAAGAAGTTTTAGTAAATCTTCTGTGAGAAAGTCTAGTTCTATTGCTGCGATTTCTTCTGCGATCGCCTCTGTGGGTTGCGGGTATTCCTGCTGATAGAGACGAAGTAAATGCAGCAAGTTTATAATATACTCGTTGGCGTATTCTAGGTTGCCGTGAATAAAGTTAATAGGGTTGTTTATTTCATGAGCTACGCCTGCCACCATCTGCCCTAAACTGGACATTTTTTCGGTTTGGATTAACTGGGTTTGGGTGTGTTTTAGTTCGTGAAGCGCTGCTGTAAGCTCTTCTGTTCTTTCTTCTACTCGCTCTTCCAAAGTTTGGCGAGCCAGCTCTAATTCATGGGTGTATTCTGCTACCCATTGAACTAATTGATTGATGGATTTTGCTAAGGTTCCTACTTCATCTTCTGTGGTGACAGGTGCTTGCAAATCAAAATTTGCTTGTTGAGTAATAGTTTTAGCAACGCTGGTTACAGCTTGGATAGGAATGGCGATCGCGCGGCTGGTACAGGTGGCTAGAAAAGTAGCGAGCACAACTGACACTAACATACTCACTACGATGATTTGCACTCGCAATTTCTCAGCTATATTAAAATTAATGTAGGCTTGTCTTTGCTGTGCCTTAGCTACTTCTGTCATCAAGCTCAAACTCTCTGACAGCCGCTCAAAGTTAACATCGAGCTTAACTGCTCTATCCCCTCTGATTAAATCCAATACCTGCTGCTGTGCCTCTTTAACTTCATCTGGTTTTAGTGAAGAGGGAGCTATTTCTTGCCAAAAAGATTTGAGCAATTGAGAATACGAATCTGTCGCAGTTGTGTAACCGTTTAACAATTGCTTTAGTTCAGCAGAATTTACTGCTAATTCTGTGGAATGTTCTTCCGTAAATAAAGCTAGTTCTGCAATATTGTTTTTTACTACATCAACATCTTTCAAGAACTTAGCAGTTTCATATTCAAACCAGATTGAATCTCCCAAGACAGAGATTAGCCGTTTGGGATGTGACTGCACTGCCTGCACGGAATATTCTAAATCACTGAGCAAATGTTGTTGCTCGTCGGCGAAGGTTAAAGCTTGGAAAGCTTGCTTTTGGTAATAGTCTCCACAGATCATGCCCCCTGTGGTTCCTAGTACGGCTATGCCAATTGCTAGGGAGTAGCCATAATTAATTTTTTGGGCAATGCTTAAGCGAGAAATGAAGCGATTAATTGCAGTCAAGGGAGTTTTTTTGAAAGGATTTTTGATGTCGCGAGATCCTTCAGTGACAGCGGCATTGTTTTTTCGTCTATTTAGGATAAGGTTTTTGAACCTCACAGCCCCATTATCTCCCTGTTCAAACTTTTGCATACTGGCAACCTGAGCTAAATTTTAACAATTTTATTAGTAAATGCACATAAAGTCTCTTATTCGTAGTAGGCAATATTTCCTAAAGTTTATGGATTAAGCGCTAAAGCCATACTACAAACTCAGGATTAGATAAAATTTAACCTTAAAAGACATTCCCCTGACCAATGGCTTTATAAACTTCACGAATCATGTTATAATCAGTGTCGTTTGCTGCCACCAGTTTAGCTCCTTGATACTTATCATTATCTTTCCCCACTAAAATTGCTTCAATTAGCTTATCTTGATTTTCTACCAGGCGATCGCGGATATTTTCAACAAGAGTATTAGGCAGGTTGCTACTAGCAACAAACAAATCACTAGGTAAGGGCTGCCCTGTGGCAATAATTCTAAAATCATTGGTTGATAAACCGTCGGTTTTGAGTAAATCTTTGTATCTATTCACACCAATTGCTAAGGCATCAACTTGGTCTGTTTTGAGAGCCTGCAAACCCTTTTCCCCCAACATTGAGGTTTTGAAGTCAGATTGGGGATTTAAGCCAGCTTCCAGGAGAATTTTAATCGCCCCTAGATGACCACCAGTTGCACCTATTTTCCACATAGCTATTGTTTTACCTTTCAATTGTGCTGGTGACTTAATCTCACTATTGGCCCGAACAAGAATAAGTGAGTGATAGTCCGGGCGGGTGATGGCAATGATGGGAACAGCATTTGTCCGGGCCCGCATAATCACATATTCCGATGGCCCTGTTAGAGCTAATTTTAGCTGACCCGACTGGAGAGCTACGGCTGCTTCTATATAGTTATCGACTGGGAACAATTCAATTTTTTTCTCCAAAACTTCCCCAAGAACAGTCCGAAAGGTTTGATAATTTTGCTGCAAATCTTCTGCTCCCTGAACATCAGTTACAGCAAATTCAAGGGTTTCTGGTTCACTTACGGCTAAATTGGAAAAAGTTCGATTAGATTGATTTACTGTTGTAGAACAGCTTGTTACAAACAATAGAGATAACCCAACAAAATTCCGCCGCTTCATAATTTTTAGGAGTTTTAGTGGTAGTTGAAAATTGTATAGTTATTATAAGCTATTTGGAATAAGCTTTCATTAAGATAGATTATCCGTTGGTTAAGCTTCAGTCAACTGTTGTGGCAAAATTATTAAGAAAATTTTGATCGCTCGGTTTTATGGTTGGGAGCATAAGGCAGCAGATATTGTAAACCTAACTCATTAAACGCTGCCAGCCTTAACTCACAGGAATCGCAAACGCCGCCAGCAACTTTACCGCCGCCGTAACAAAACCAAGTTTTTTCGCAAGGCACTCCCCCATTATTGCCTAATTTAATGATTTCTGTCTTTTTTAGCTCAATCAGATGTATTAAGATAGAGAGTGCGTCGCGTTCTATCCCCTATTGTGCCCCTATCCGAAATACTTCTTGCATGGCTTGAATATAATGGGGGCGACAGTCTTGATAGCGGGAATAATCTAAACTCTTGATACTAATGTAAACGCGATCGGCGTTGAGAGTTTCGGCCCCGGCGATGCCAAAACTTAGAAAAATTGTATTGCGATCGAGAACGTAGGTGATAGGCAGACTTTCGGACATTCGAGCGAGGGTGCGATCGCGCTCAAGCGTCTGGCTATCCTGCAACAACTTTGAAGGGAGCGATCGCCTCAACGGATCTCTGATGGGGTACAATCCCGTATCACCAGCACGCCTCAAGAGGACTTTGATTGTCTAATTTTTGCACGTCCAAACAAAAACGAAGTCGTCCCGCGTGATATTACGCAGCAACTGGCAAAGTAATCACAAATTCCGTACCCTGTCCTATTTGAGAATTTACCTCAATTTTGCCGTGATGCTTGGCAAGGATTTGATAGGAAATAGCCAATCCCAATCCAGTACCTTTGCCGATCGACTTTGTAGTAAAAAATGGGTCAAATATCTGTTGGGCACAGGCGGAGGCAATTCCCGGCCCGTTATCTCGAATCTTGACGGTGACAGTATTGTCGGCTGTAATTTCCGTGCTCACCCAAATCGTTGGCGAATAGCCTTTGTCTTCCTTTTTCACCTCCTCCAACGCATCTATTGCATTACTAATAATATTCATAAATACTTGATTGAGTTGGGCTGGATAGCACTCAACCGCAGGCAACTTGCCGTATTGTTTAATAACTTTAATACCTTGTTTGAGCCGGTGATTGAGAATGACGAGGGTGCTATCTATTCCTTCGTGAATGTCGGCTGATTTCATTGTTCCGTCGTCCGATCGCGAAAAATTCCGCATGGATACGACAATTTCGCGAATGCGATCGGCTCCCATTTTCATCGAAGAGAGGGTTTTTGGTAAATCTTCTCTGAGAAATTCCAGTTCAATGTCTTCGATGCGCTCTAGAATAGCATCTGGTGGGTTGGGATAATATTCTTGATAGAGAGTTACCAAATCTGCCAAATCTTGGATGTATTGGTTGGCATAGTCAATGTTGCCGCCGATGAAGTTGACGGGATTATTGATTTCGTGGGCTATCCCTGCAACCATTTGACCGAGAGATGACATTTTTTCGGTCTGAATTAATTGGGATTGAGTTTGTTTGAGTTCTTGTGTATATTCGCTAACTCGCTGAATCAATTGATTGAAAGACGCCGCTAAAACTCCAATTTCGTCGTCTGTTGTGACTGGTACTTGCAGGTTGAAGTTCGATTCGCGAGTGACTTGCTGAGCGACATTAGTAAGGGTTTCTAAGGGTTCGCCGATCGCGCGGCTGGTTTTGTCCGCTAGCGTAGCGGCGATGAGTGCTGAAATTAGCATACTCCCCAGAATAATTCGGTTTCGCAAACTTCCAGCTTCTTCTAATGCTTGGGTTCCTTGCTGTTTGTTAAGTTCTACTGTAGAAATTAGGTCAGTTAAACTTTGAGCAAGGTTCTCTAGTACGATCGCCTCTTGACCGCTGCTAGTCCTCAACATTTGTAGCTGTGCGGACTCAATGCTGCTGGGTGGCAAGTTCCCAACATCCGCTTCTTTTAACTGCAATTTAATTAGCTTACCGTAGTAATCAATGACGAGGGCAGATTTCTTCAATATAGCGTGCAATTCTGCCTCTTCTGTTGCTAGTCTCTTGGGATGTTCTCGTGCGAAAGATTCAATTTCTGAAATCAGGATTTTCGCCTGATTGATTTGCCCGAAAAACCGCTCTTGTTCGTATTTCAGCGCCACAGTGTTTCCCAAAACGACTGGCAATCTCGCCGCGCGCGATCGGGCTTCAAATACAGTATTTTGCAAATTTTGCAGCAGTTGCTGCTGCTGCCCAGCAACATTCACCTGAACTAAAGCTTGCTTGCGGAAGTAGTCTCCCAATTTCATTCCCGCACCAGTCCCCAAAATCGCTATGCCGATAGCTAAAGCATAACCGTAGCTAATTTTTTGGCTGATTCGCAAATGGTTGCATCCTCGCTTTAGCCCTGTTAGATTAATACTTGAAGTCGGTAAAATTTTTTTTTGAGCATAGTGCTCTTGCTCTACTTTGCTATTTTTAGACTGACTGTGGTTAAATAATAACATTGGAAGTTCCTCCCAAACAAATCAGGAGTAATTGAGCGAAGAAAAGCAGAATGCACTTATGCTGAAGGCGGAAAGCAGTTTTGAGTTTTTAATTTGGAATTTGGAAATCTTTAACTCAAAACTTAACTCTTCCCCTAGTATCTCTGTTTTTATACTAGAGTGTTTGTGATCTATATCAACAATTTATGTGATTATACGCAGATTTACAACATTTATGGTAACAACGATTAGTATTTTTAGTCGGTTGGGGCACAAGGCCCAACTACGGGTTCTCCCCGTTTTTCTTTTTCTGCCAGTTCTAGGTTTAGTTCCAGCACTTTTGCTAAAATATCGTCGCTGTCAGTAAATCCGTAAGCTGCATTACATTCGCGATCGAGCTTAGCATGAAGTTTATAAAGTTGACTTGTTGGCTCATTAAAAAATTTATTGTAAAGTTGAGTAATTCCCCACTGCTTTGCTGACATTTGTTGAGTGCGGTATTGATGCAATTCGACCGCCGTTGCCCGAATTTGCTCTACTGATTGACGAGTCGGTGTCTGCGGAAATGGGAAAGTTTCAAAGCAGGTATTGTGGGTGTAAGCTGTTCTGTCCTCAAGTGTAGATTTTTGAGCGTGCATCCAAATTCGGTGAATTTTAGATAAAAGAATGCCCAGAATATAAAAGTCTTCTGAGGCAACAACTACTGATTTGTCTCCCGGCAGCCAACTAACGGGAGCGGGAATGAAGACAGCCCACTTTGAGACTCTCGGTACGGTAAAGTAGTGAGATAAAGGTGCGATCGCCTTTCTCATTTCTGAACGCAATCGCAAAAAATTCCACCAATAAATTCGGGATCGTGCATCTCGATTATTATCCCGTTCAGGCTTGACATGAGCTTTCACATACTCAAAAGGCAGCACATATTCACTCGCTTCTTCAATGTTCATATCATTGAAGTCAATAATCCAGCGTTCCGGCATACCGTTAGGATTCTTTGCTAGATTTGCACCCATTGAAAAAAGTTTAAGAACCTCTTGATTTTTAGCATCTTCTTTAATCCAATCATTAACCTGCTGTTGACTAACAATAAATCCCATTCCCACTGGAATTACACCTTGAAAGCATGTGTTTAAATTCGCTGACAACCGGGCAGCTTTAGAAACATCAATCGTAGCTTGCAGCGAAGAGTTGATACTAGAAACCGCGAGATTATCTAAATAGTAAACTTTCGGCTTTTCCTTGCTCCAGTTAATCAAGCTGACATGAACCTTAGCTTGCCCAGACCAAGGCTGAGTAGAAACGGCTGCATAAATGTGACCGCCATTTTGCGCGACATAATCTAAAGCAGCAGCACGACTTTTACCTTGACTAATTGAATTAGTACCAACTAAACCCGCCCTGCCATTTAGTTCTAAATTATTGTGAGCAATGCGAAACCAATAAGCACAAAAATCAACCGAATCTTTCACATCAGGAAAGCGTTTAAACACGCGCTCAACATATTCATCTCCCAGGGCAATCCTCATGTGCTTTCCGCCTAAAAACGGAGGATTGCCGATAATCGCGTCAGCCTTCACCCAATCAGTAAATAAAGCATCCTTACAGACAATATTTTTATCCAAAGTATCTAAAGGCAGAGAAGGTTCTTTCAATCCCAAATTATCGATCGCCACCTTGCGGCCAATCATCAAAGTCACCCGCGCCAACTCCACCGCAAACGAGTTAATATCCATGCCGTAAAATTGCTGCGGCGTGACTAAATTCATATAACCTCTTGTACCGTCGAACTCGTTTAGCTTATCTAAAAGTAACTTTTCAACTTGCTTGAGTTCCTGATAAGCTACATAGAGAAAATTACCCGAACCGCAAGCCGGATCTAGGACGCGATAGCGACCTAATTCTTGGTGCAGACTTTGCAGTTTGGCTACGGTATTTGCAGCGTTAATTCGCTCTTCCCAGTAATAGCTAATTGTGGGCAGAACAATGCGGCGAATGTCTCCCTCTGTAGTAAAGTGAATCCCGTAGGCGCGGCGCTGTTTTTTATCTGTTTTCAAAGCCGATTCAAAAATATTCCCAAAAATAGAAGGGCGTACCTGACTCCAGTTTTGTTCTGCACAAACTTCTAATATTTTCAACTCTCCCTGTTGCAGTTCAATGGGGTGTATTTCCGAAAATAATCCGCCGTTGAAATACTCGACTCCTTCATAACGTCCTTCCGGCGTGACTCCCTGCTGATTCATTGCTTGAAATAAGCCGCCCAAGACATCATAAGAACTTGCTCCTTCCAAACAATCTTTGACGCAGCGAGTAAATAGTGCCGGCGGCAAAAGTCCCCTATCTTCGGCAAACATTGCTAAGACGCATTGCAACACAAATCGCTGTGCCTGAAACTGATTAAATTTAGCAAATTTGCGCTCTTTGCCGCGCTCGATTAGCATTTCCAGCAGCATCCCCATTCTGCTAGCAGCTTTTTCGGTAATCTCGACTTGGTTGTTTTTGAATATGGGGCGGCGGCTAGTAGATTCCATGAAAGCAAAAGCGGGCGATCGCGCGGGCAATTGCTTTAGGGATATAATGTCTACAGGCTGATCCGGCTGAAGGTCGAAATCGTAAATGTGAAACTCGTCAAAATTGCACATCATCACGTAGCGCGGGCGATCGTCTTTTTTGAGGCGAATATAATAGCGTTCTGTTTGCGTGCGGTGTTCTCTTTTAGTCAAATCTTCACCGCGCTTTTTCATTTCAATCAAAACGTGCTTTTTCCACACCAAATCAGCAAATCCCATTTGACCTTTTTTGCTGCTTTTTTCTATGCGTTCCTCATAGGCTGCGCCTGCTTCTAATGCCCCATCGTGGCCGAAAGCCCGAAAGAAGCGGTCTAAAAATACCTGTGCTTGTCCTTTTTCATCGCCTGTAATGTGTTGTTGGCAGTAGGTAACGAATTTTTGGAGGCTTTCAGGGGTGGCTGGCATGGGAGGATAATTTAAAACGCATATTAATTAGTATAATCTGCTATCTTGTATTATGGTTATCTTATGTCATAGACCGCCAGGGAATGAATTCCCTGGCGGAATGTTGGGTAGCGGGTAGTAATACCATATTGTTAATAATCTTTATTATTAACTTCTAAAAAGCTGTGATTCAAAACTCGACTGAAACACCTACAAATAACATTCAAACTGGATGGCACGGCCGCCTAGATTTAGCCTACGCTAACCGCAGCGGTGCAACTCAAATCATTTATAATCAAATGCAAGCACCACTGAAGGTGCAGCGCCCGTTTTATCCTGAAGGGAAAGAGATTTGCCACAGCGTCATCTTGCACACGGCTGGAGGAGTTGTCGGGGGCGATCGACTTTCCAGCAATTTTCACCTCCAACCCAACGCCAAAGCCTTGATTACCACGGCAGCCGCTGGTAAAATCTATCGTAGCAGCGGACTAGAATCACAACAAAATATTGACATTCAGCTAGATATCGGTGCTAATTTAGAATGGCTGCCACAGGAAACAATCGTTTTTGACGGCGCAATATATCGGCAAAATTTGCGGGTAGAATTAGCACCAACAGCGAGGATTTTACTGTGGGAAATTACCCGATTTGGACGCACTGCTAGGGGCGAAAAATTTGCGTCTGGAGAATGGCGATCGCACACCGAAATCTGGCAGCAAAACAGCCCTTTATGGATTGACAGACAATTGCTCAAAGGTGGAGAAAAAATGCTCGAAAGTCATCACGGTTTAGCAGGAAAACCCGTAGTGGCCACCCTCGCTTGGGTAGGCGAACCCGTAACCACAGAACTCGTGGAAAAAGTGCGAGATTTGCCATCTGAGGCAACACTTTATCCTGGTAATTCCACCGTCGGCGTGACTCGTATTCCTAACGGTTTGCTGTGCCGATATCGCGGTACATCCACCACCGCAGCGAGAGACTGGTTTGTCAACATTTGGCACTTGCTGCGCTTATCTTTTTCACAACGCCCTTGCTGTTTGCCCAGAGTTTGGATAAAATAGGATGATCTTTGAGGTTCAATGTATAGTTGCCCTCCCAATTAGATTATTCATCTCTCTCTTCTCTGACTCTACGCTCTCTGCGCCCTTTGCGGTTAAATCATTCAGAAACAACCGTAAACGATATCATAATCAAATAATGCGATCGCACTTACAAGAATAAAAATGCAACTCACCCCCCAAGAAAAAGACAAACTGCTGATTTTCACCGCCGCCCTAGTAGCAGAGCGCCGCAAACAAAGAGGTTTAAAATTAAACTATCCAGAAGCACTCGCCTACATTTCCGCCGCCATTTTAGAAGGAGCGAGAGATGGCCTCACAGTCGCCGATTTAATGAGTTATGGAACAACTCTCCTGACGCGGGAAGATGTGATGGAAGGGATAGCAGAAATGGTGCATGAAGTCCAGGTTGAGGCGACTTTCCCCGACGGAACAAAGTTGGTAACAGTGCACGATCCGATCCGTTAAAAACTCAACCACAGATACTCAGAGGAGGAAAAAAATGATTCCCGGAGAAATGATTGTTTCAGCAGGCGAAATAGAATTAAATGCCGATCGCCCAACGGTGCGGTTGCTGGTAGGAAATAAAGGCGATCGACCCATTCAAATTGGTTCACACTATCACTTTTATGAGGCAAACGAAGCCTTAGAATTTAATCGAGAACAAGCAAAAGGAATGCGGTTGGATATCCCCGCAGGTACAGCAGTCAGATTTGAACCGGGAGATGAAAGGGAAGTGCAATTAGTGCCGTTTGTTGGTAGTCGTCAAGTCTACGGCTTTAATGGAAAAGTGAACGGTCATCTGGATGCTGAAGTATGAAGCCAGATGACCGTTCACGATTGTTGATTTGGGAATTTGAAACTTTTTAACTTAAAAGTCCTACCAGTTTCAAAACATAATGCAACTGTAGGCTCTCTCCACACTATCATAGTGATCACTCATCCCAATCCCAAATGGAAAATCGCAAATAGTATCATTTCCAGCCCTATGCCTGGAGAATGATAAAGTAAGATAAAAACTTTTTCTCTGCCTTCTGTATAAGTGCCTTCGGGCTTTTTTTGTTAGTTCAATCTCCTACTTTTGAGCGAGTTAAAATCTGCTGTTTGCGGTCTAATGTGGTTGTAAAAACTGCAAAGATATACAGCAAAAGTGCGTGATGAACCCAAAATTAGTTGACCAGATCAAACAGAAATTGAAGCAGAGCTTGCTGGCAACATCAAGGCGTGTCTGGAGAACCCCGTTAGACCGACGCACCAGTATCAAATTGTTAGATGACAGCATCGTTTATAAAAAGCAGCACCAACCTATCCATATACCCGCATTAACCTCTGTAAAAAAAGTGCCTTCTAGGTTTTTTGCCACGGAAAAAGCCGTGTCTTTTGACCCAGATTATGTGTGGAAGATTTCCCTGAATCAAAAAATAAATTCTCTAACTATTTGTACGTCGGGCAACACCCTGCTGAATAAAAAGTTGCTTTTAGACTTGGATTTTCGGATTAGCGGTGCCGGCATTCTGGAATGGCCTTACAAACCTAACCAAATTACCTATCCGCTGGTAGTTGCTCCTTGGTCGCATTTGTGGTGCAGTTATTATGATTATGTGATTTTTGTGCTGGCTAAACTTTGTCGAATTGAGGAGGCTTTAGGTAAGGAAATTTGGCAAGAAGCTAAAATTTGTTATCCTTTACGACATACAGATTTTGAGTTGGGCTTTATGACCAAACTCGGTATTCCTGAAAGTTCACTAATCGACACTCAGGCTAGAGATACGGGATATCATGCAGAAAGTGTGGTGGTGGGAAACAATCAAGACTGGTATTTTCCCAGTCCTTACGATATAGAGCTTTTGCGGAAAAAATTCTGTCTTAAGGAAAAGGTAAAGCCTTATAGAAAACTTTATCTGTCTAGAAGCGGCCGGCGCAAGGTTAAAAATGAAGTACAAGTGCGAGAGGTTTTGAAAGAGTTTGATTTTGAAATTTTGGAAGATATCTCGCGCAGTGTTGATGAACAAATTCGTCTGTTTGCAGAAG
Organism: Microcoleus sp. AT3-D2; assembly: GCF_036705715.1. Taxonomy (NCBI): domain Bacteria; kingdom Bacillati; phylum Cyanobacteriota; class Cyanophyceae; order Oscillatoriales; family Microcoleaceae; genus Microcoleus; species Microcoleus sp. AT3-D2. Next base: position 51,394 of record NZ_JAUBVE010000032.1, read on the forward strand.
CGGCGGTGGTTGTCGGCCCTCACGGGGCAGGTTTTACAAATTTGCTGTGGTGTCAGCCGGGAACAAAAGTATTAGAATTCTTTTATGGAGGATACACTCCGCCATATTTCTATTACATTTGCCAGCTATTGGGATTAGAATACTCTCGCATGGTTGATGACAACAATGTAGCGGAAGATTGGAGTTTCATTGGCATGGATATGACGGTGGATGTGGAGATTTTAAAAAGGCAAATCCAGAAAATGATGGAGTAAATTTGCCCCTTTATACCATTGGTGATTTTCGATTGGCAAGAATTGATGCCTATCGGGGTTTTAAAGCTTGCCTAATGTTGTATTTTTTTTTACTGTTTCAGATTGACGAACTCGTCACATACTATAATTCAAGTAGGTCTAAACTGCCAACTAAAAATTTATTAATATTAGGAGTGAGCATGAGTTACAGAATGGATCGTCGCGCCTACGCGGAAACCTTCGGGCCGACTGTGGGCGATCGCGTCCGGTTAGCCGATACAGAATTATTCATAGAAGTTGAAAAAGACTTCACAACCTACGGGGATGAAGTTAAATTTGGCGGTGGCAAAGTCATTCGCGACGGCATGGGACAATCGCCGATTTCTAATGCAGACGGCGCTGTTGACACGGTGATTACTAATGCTTTAATATTAGACTGGTGGGGAATTGTTAAAGCAGATGTCGGTATTAAAGACGGCAAAATTTACAAAATTGGTAAAGCCGGAAATCCTTATATTCAAGATAGGGTAGATATTATTATCGGGCCTGGTACTGAAGTAATTGCGGGTGAAGGAATGATTCTCACCGCCGGGGGAATTGACAGTCACATTCACTTTATTTGCCCGCAGCAAATTGAAGTGGCGATCGCCTCTGGAATCACGACAATGATCGGCGGTGGCACTGGCCCTGCAACGGGTACAAACGCCACAACTTGTACTCCCGGGCCTTGGCATATGTACAGGATGCTGCAAGCTGCTGACGCTTTCCCCGTAAATCTAGGGTTTTTAGGTAAAGGAAATAGCAGTCAACCTCAAGGATTAGTCGAGCAAATTTTTGCCGGTGCAATGGGTTTGAAACTCCACGAAGATTGGGGAACTACACCAGCAACGATCGACACTTGTTTGAGTGTAGCTGAGGAGTACGATGTGCAAGTTGCAATTCACACCGACACTCTCAATGAAGCGGGATTTGTGGAAGCTACAATTGCCGCATTTAAAAATCGGGCTATTCACACTTACCACACCGAAGGTGCTGGCGGCGGACACGCACCGGATATTATTAAAGTGTGCGGACAAGCTAATGTTTTGCCCTCGTCAACTAACCCGACTCGCCCTTACACTGTCAATACTTTAGAAGAACATTTAGATATGTTGATGGTTTGCCACCATTTGGATCGAGGCATTCCTGAAGATGTGGCTTTTGCTGAATCGAGAATTAGAAGGGAAACTATTGCTGCTGAGGATATTTTGCACGATTTAGGTGCGTTTAGTATGATTTCTTCTGATTCTCAGGCGATGGGAAGAGTTGGAGAGGTGATTATTCGGACTTGGCAAACGGCTCATAAAATGAAGGTTCAAAGGGGGATTTTACCCCCCCTAACCCCCCCTTACCAAGGGGGGGAAACAAGAGGGATAACCCCCCCTTACCAAGGGGGGGAACCAGGGGGAGAAAATGATAATTTTAGGGTGAAGCGGTACATTGCGAAATATACAATTAATCCGGCGATTACTCACGGAATTAGTCAGTATGTCGGTTCAGTGGAAGAGGGGAAATTGGCGGATTTGTGTTTGTGGCGGCCGGCTTTTTTTGGGGTGAAACCGGAACTGGTAATTAAAGGAGGGGCGATCGCCTATGGGCAGATGGGAGATGCTAACGCCAGCATTCCGACGCCGCAACCGGTGCATATGCGGCCGATGTTTGGCAGTTTTGGCGGTGCGATTGGGGCGACTTGTCTGACGTTCGTTTCCCAAGCTGCGCGCGATCGAGATATTGCCGCACAGCTCGGTTTGCAAAAGCCCACTGTAGCAGTTTCCGGCACCAGACAAATTAGCAAAAGAGACATGAAACTCAACGATTATTTGCCACAAATGGAAGTCGATCCAGAAACTTATGAAGTCAGGGCGGATGGGGAATTGTTAACTTGCGAACCGGCAACAGTTTTGCCAATGGCGCAGCGATACTTTTTGTTTTAACCGATTATACAATCATGTAGGGGCGGGTTTTACCAACAATATTTGCCAAAAACCGACAATCTAAAAAACCCGCCCCCACCCTACGGCAAATCTTCATCTTACTTCATTCTGGATGTGATTTCCTGTTAGAAAAATTGAGCGATCGCACTATCAAACCCTGACACAAAAACCAAAAATAAAGTGCTATATTAATCCCGCTCAACAGCTTCGGTATTCCCTCCAGCAAGCTCGAAATTATCTCGTTTTTTAAAGGCAGCGCTTCTGCAAAAAATGCAACAAATAACAAACCAACGCCACTCAGCAGTAAAGCATAGGGAGTCGAGCGAATTTGTCTCCGAAAAGCTAATCCGTATGCAATTGCCAGCACCGCGTAAAATATGACAATTGTCACTTTCGGGAAACCCGCACGTCCCAGATGAACGTGGGTGCGAAAAACTTCATTGAACAGAAAGCAACCTGCAAACAGTGCCGAATATAAAATAAATCGATTTTCTGGGCGCTCTGGTTGAATAATTCTCAGCAATCCAAAGGTAAAAGCGCACACCATTACCGATAAATAAAATAACATTTGAAACGCCAAGAAAAAGAAACCTGCACCCGGATACGTGGCAGAGCAAGGCGGCAAAAATAACCCTTTTACCGACGAAGAACCGAATAAACTCAGACACGCCGTCACTAGCCCAACTAGCACTAAAGTTAAACTATTGAACAACAATATAGTTCTGTAATTTGCCATAATTAATAACTAAAAGCTAAGAACAGTATATTGCGCGTCAAACCATTTTTTGCTAGGGCTTGTACACGGGGGTTCAGAAACCGGGTTTTTTACGAAAATACTGCGTTGTGACCTGCAGATTCGGTAAAAAACCAGATTTCTCTGTCTGTCGGAGTGCGTAATTCGCGATCGTGTTCTTTGAGTAAAGGTGAGATATTCGGTGAAAGGACAAAGCAGACAATTGAGAATCGGCAGATATCTAAACAGACACGAAATCTTCAGGGCCAATGAAATTGGGAGCAACGCCTATCAAAGCAGCTAAAACTTCACCGCTGCTGGCTACTCTAATTAATGTGCTGTTAGTTCCAGCCGAAATTGATAGCTGTCCGAAAGTTAAGCCGTTGATTAATTGAATGGTATCTTGAGAGTTGCTGAAATCAGAGATGGTATCAACTCCCAATCCCGCACCTAAAACAAATACATCGTTGCCCGCGCCACCGCCAAGATTATCGTTTCCCAAACCGCCGTTGAGGGTGTCAAAACCTTTTGCCCCAGACAGGTTATCGCTGCCGTCGCCACCATTGATGATATCGTTGCCCCGCAAACCAGTCAGCACGTCATCGCCTGCCAAACCGTTGATGGTGTCGCTGCCGGGAGTGCCAGTGAGCACGTCGTTGCCGGGAGTGCCGTTGATGAGGTTTGGAGGGTTATTGATGCCGCCTGAAGTGCTGCCGATGTCAGAAACAAAGACATCCTGAGCATTGTTCGTGTCTCCCGGCACGAGGTTGGAGGCATCAGATGCAAACACCAGAAACCGCCCGTCGGCTGATATTGAGGGCCCAAATAACGCGTCGTCATTCTGCCCCCGATCGCCTGCTGAATCTACAGAGACGCGGGTGATAGTATTGTTTGACAAGTCCCGCACGAAGAAGTCCTGTTTATTGTTAGTGTCTCCCGGCACGAGGTTGGATGCCTGAGATTGAAACGCCACAAACCGCCCGTCGGCTGAGATGGAGGGGTTGAAGGAGTTTTCGTCCCCCTGAATGCCTGCTGAGTTTACAGAGACGCGGGTGGTAGTATTAGTTGACAAGTCCCGCACGAAGATCTTAAGTTGGTTAAAAAAATTGTTAGTGTCTCCCGGCACGAGGTTGGATGCCTGAGATTGAAACGCCACAAACCGCCCGTCGGCTGAGATGGACGGACTGAAGGAGTCGCTGTTCCCCGGATTGCCTGCTGAGTCTACAGAGACGCGGGTGGTGGTATTGGTTGACAAGTCCCGCACGAAGATGTCGTTGCGATTGTTCGTCTCTCCCAATCGGTTGGAGGCAAAAGAAATAAACGCCACAAACCGCCCGTCGGCCGAGATGGAGGGGGTGAGGGAGTCGCTGTTCCCCTGATTGCCTGCTGAGTCTACAGAGGCGCGGGTGGTGGTATTGGTTGACAAGTCCCGCACGAAGATGTCGAACTGATTGTTCGTATCTCCCGGCACTAGGTTGGAGGCATAAGATTGAAACGCCACAAACCGCCCGTCGGCAGAGATGGCGGAATTGTTGGACAAGGAGTTCCCCTGATTGCCTGCTGAGTCTACAGAGACGCGGGTGGTGGTATTGCTTAACAAGTCCCGCACGAAGATGTCCGGTTGATTGTTGGTATCCCCCGGCACTAGGTTGGAAAAAGATGCAAACGCCACAAACCGCCCGTCGGCTGAGATTGAGGGATTGAAGGAGTCGTTGTTTCCCTGAATGCCTGCTGAATCTACAGAGACGCGGGTGGTAGTATTGGTTGACAAGTCCCGCACGAAGATGTCGTTTTTATTGTTAGTGTCTCCCGGCACGAGGTTGGATGCCTGAGATTGAAACGCCACAAACCGCCCATCGGCTGAGATGGAGTAAGCGTTGGAGTCGCTGTTCCCCGGATTGCCTGCTGAGTCTACAGAGACGCGAGTAATGGTCATAAGTCCTCACACTAAAATTGCAAATTTGCTAAATTGACGAGTGTTCGATCGCCCCTAGCTTCTGACAAAACAGATTCGCGCGGTTGTAGGGCGATCGACTAATGTTTCTGAATACACTTGTCCAAAAATTATATTATTGTGGTACAGGCATCCTGCCTGTTCAAGACTTGCATTTCTGGATCGGCATTCATAGCTGGATAGTCTGGTACACAATAGTCTGGACTATTCACTTAACACGCTCTAATTTAATCGCGACTCTCCTGGATTTGTGGTGGAAACAGTAGTTAGCCTCTCGCTAACGCAGGTAATATGCCCCCACCACGGGAAGTTTTATTTTTATTTATTATCACCTAAAACTCAGGAGAGTCTTAATCGCTGGGTAAACTCAATTTTAATACCTGTCCAACAGATACCTCGTGCTTGTGCGTCGCTACTACCACTGCACCTTCTAATCGCGGATCGTAACATCCAACCCAAGCTGCAGGATGACATTCGTGTACTAAATACCCATACAGCCAAATTGCTCCTCTACCTTCAATGACAATTCCTTGGCTTAATTGAACGTCTTGAGGAAGTTTCAAACCTTGTAAATCATGTGGTGTGATGATACCGTCTTGAGTGGTAATTCGTAAGCGCAAATGTTGGTAAGCTAAACCGTCTTGAGTTTGATGGGGGATTATTTTTAATTCAATAGGATTCATTGGATTCATTGGATGCAAAAATGTTGAATGCTGCGATAAAATCATATACCTTTTAGGGTAAATTGGGAATCCGATCGCCAACTTTGAGTCCCAATTGGGCCGCCCTTCCGCCTCTGAGTTCAATAACTCCGTCAACGGGAACATCCGGGCCGTAGTTGGGGCAGGTTTCGCTCAAACACGGCGGTACGTTAGGAATTATCGCCTGCACTACGCCTTCCCGCAGAAAAACCATATCGAGCTCAATAAACACGTTTTTCATCCAAAAACGCACGTTTCGCGCGGGTTCGATGGGGAAAAGCATTCCTCTGTCGTCTGGCAATTCTGTGCGAAACATTAAACCTGTCGCTTGTTCTTGGGGAGTTTTCGCCACTTCCAGTCCGATCGCGCGATCGGCTATAATCGTGTTAACAGAAATTGGCAAAAGCTGACCGCTATCTAGTCCGCCAAACAGCGAGATAAAGTTTGATTCAATCAGATTAGAATTTCCCAAAACAACTCCTAAATAATTACCAGAGTTTTTATCTTTCATAATAGTTTGGTTATCGGCAACAGAAAGCTCTAAATCGCTAAACTTCATGCCTTCTGTCAAGACAATTTTATCATTGCCGTTGCCAAAATCTGTAATTATATCGGCTTCAGTAATAGTAGAGGCGGCGGCGGTTTTTTCCATCACAAATAAATCCTCCCCCGCGCCTCCTGTCAAGATATCTCTGCCTTCGCCGCCTATTAGTAAATCGTGACCCCGATCGCCAAAAATCCAATCCGACTCTTGTCCTCCATAGATTGTATCGCTTCCCTGCCCGCCAGCCAGCGTATCAGCGCCTTCATTTCCGGCCAGCAAGTCATTTTCCCGATCGCCCAAAACTCGGTCATTTCCCCCCAAACCTTGAATAGTATCATTACCTGCAAATCCTCTAATCGTATCGTTGCTGAGAGTTCCCAGGAGAAAATCGAAGCCGAAAGTACCGTCGATGTTAACCATTTTGCGTTTAATAAGAGGAAACTTTGGCGATCGGCATCCGCCAACCGGTACCAAAAGCTCGATCGCTAATTTTCAAACCAGGGGCTGCTTGTCGCCGTTTAAACTCGGCTTGCCTGACTAATTTTACTACACGTTTAACCACGGCTTCATCGTGTCCTGCAGCGACAATTTGTTGGGCAGATTCGTGATGTTCGATCAACCGCTGCAAGATGTCATCCAAAACATCGTAATCCGGCAAAGAATCTTGGTCAATTTGTCCAGGTTTCAGTTCAGCACTAGGTGGCTTAGTAATAATATTAACCGGAATAATTTCCTTTCCCAACTGGGTCTGATTTTTTACCTTCCCACTCCCAGAATTCAGCCACCTACAAAGCGAATAAACGCGAGTTTTCGGTACATCAGAAATCACCGCCAATCCCCCATTCATATCGCCGTAGAGAGTGCAGTAACCCACCGCCATTTCCGACTTATTGCCAGTCGAAAGCAGCAAATGTCCGAACTTATTAGAAATTGCCATCAATAGATTGCCTCGAATCCGCGATTGAATATTTTCCTCAGCAATCCCGAAAGTTGTATTGACAAACAAATCGGCGAGAGTGCGATCGTAAGTTTTCATCAAATCGCCGATCGGCAATAGTTCGATCGCGATACCCAGATTTCGGGCTAATTCCAAAGCATCATTAACCGAATGATCCGAACTGTAAGGAGAAGGCATCAGCACTCCCAGAACATTTTCTGGCCCGATCGCGCAACTGGCGATCGCCGCCACCAAAGCCGAATCTATCCCGCCACTCAAACCGAGTACAACCTTAGAAAAACCGCACTTATGAACATAATCTCGTACTCCCAAAACCAAAGCAGCCCAAATTTCTGCATCTCCCTCGGCAGGATAAAAACTCAATGGCGTCGCCTTAATTCCTGCTGCGTTTTGCTGATGGCTGCCAACTAAATCTTGTTTAGCTGCGTCATATTCCAGCACCACAAAATCCGTTTCAAAAGAAGCTAATATTTGAATTAAATCACCCTTTCGATTCACAGCAAAACTGCTGCCGTCAAAAATAATATCGTCATTTCCCCCTACCTGATTAGCGTAAATAATCGGTATCCCGCAGCGGATGACGCTGTGCTCCAACATACCCGATCGCACTCCCCGCTTTCCCGCAGAATAAGGTGATGCCGACAAATTCACCACTAAATCTACACCCAATTTTGCCAAATCGGAAACAGGATCGCCCGCGTAACTGCGTTTACCCCAAAACTCCTCATTGTTCCACAAATCTTCACAAATTGTCACGCCGACTTTGACTTCGCCAATAGAAAAGTAATTGCTGTTTTCTCCAGGTTCAAAATATCTATCTTCATCAAATACATCATAAGTAGGCAACAAGCGTTTATGAAAAACTTGTTTGACAACGCCATTTTGCAACAAAACAGCGCTGTTAAACAATGATTTTCCGCCGAGTTTAACAGCCTTAGCATTAGGTAAGGCAGTGCCTACGATGACTGCCAACTCCGGTGGCAAAGCTTGCGCCAGTTGCTGCAACTGTGCACCTGCATCTGCAATGAAACTCGGATTAATTAACAAATCGCGCGGCGGATAACCGATCAGGGAAAGTTCCGGTGTTAGCAATAAGTTTGCGCCCTCAACCTCAGCTTTTTTCGCAGCCTCCAGAATTAGGTTGGAGTTGCCAAAGATATCACCAATAGTAGGATTGAGTTGTGCGATCGCAATTTTCATCTCACCAAATCACCTCATAAATATTGCTAACAGTCCGCCCGCGCGGACTCACTTTCCTATAGTTCTAGATTTGAATGTATAGAAACCTTACTCAGATTTGAAATGTTTCAACTCTTCCTCAATATAATAATTGACCAAATCCCGGTAAATATTTTCAACCACATCAGGATTCAAACCTGATTCTAAAGCCCACTCGCGCCGCTGCTGTAACATAGCATGAAAGCGATCGGGCGCTCTAACACCAGCTTCACTCGTTTTGAACCTTGCTGCCGCGACGACGTATTTAAATCTTTTGCTCAAAGCGTCGATCACTTCTCGATCGATGATATCAATTTCCTCCCGAACTTCGTGAATATTAGCACATTCATCAGGGTCTTTCATAGTCTGCACTCCTTAATAGCTTCTATTCTAATGTTACTAAATTGATCCCCGAATGTCATCCAAGGAACAGCTAGATAAACACCAGTGGCTTATTTTTGAAAGGAGCAAAAGCGACCGCATCAAAGCGGTACAAACTAGCAGGGCGGCCAGCCCCCCGCGAAACCTTAACACCGGTATCGCACAAAAAACCCAATTTTAACAATCGAGATCTAAAATTAGAATAATCAGAAAAATTTTCCCCCAAAATAGTTGTATAAAGCTGATACAAATCGCTCAAAGTAAAAAGCTCCGGCAAAACTTCAAAAGCTACCGGACTGTATTCAAGTTTGTTACGCAGTCGCCGGTATCCGTATTCGAGAATTTGATTGTGATCGAAGGCCAGCTTAGGAACTTGTTGCACGGGATACCAAGCAATGCCGCCGACGCGATGGCCCACACCAGCTACTACACTCCCAGCAATTAACTCAGCTTCCTCAAAGCGAACCAAAGCAAAATAACTCACCGAAAGATAACGATCGCCCCTGGTAATTTCCCGAGGATCGCGCCCCGGTTCTCCGAAAGTATACAATTGCTCCAGATACAAATTTTTTACCCGAATTTTCTCAGACAAAATCCGGTAAGCCGCATTTTCAAGAGACTCTCCGTGCCGCACCAAAGTACCGGGAAGACTCCAAGAATCGATAAACGGTTCGTCTTGCCGCATTACCAACAGCACCAACAAGCGGTTCTGCACGGTATCGACGGAAAAAATAACATTATCTACTCCTACTTTAAAGTCAGCTAATGAGCAACCTTCGCCCTTTTTCGTGCCTCGTGCCATGCGTACAAATGCTCCCTATTTATGTAATCTTCGATGGTCGGAGTCAGGGCTTGGGTGTCTCCTGTTTCCCGATAGAAGGTAGAAGAAACATTGGGACCATTCAAAGATGCGATCGCCACCTCTGCACCCATGCGCCTCAACTGCCACAAATCTAATTGCTCTGATGGATAACCGGGTCGCGGTACTATCAGCAGATCAACTTGTTTTAACAATTCTTCAAATTTGTACCAGCGAGACAGTTGCCCCACTAAATCAGAACCGATTACCAGTGTCAAATCTGCATTCGGCCACAGCAATCTTGCTTGTTCCACGGTTTCCACCGTCCTCGGACTGCTGAGTTCTGGATGCAAACAAAGATTGTGTCTCGGCGAATTAATTTCTTGAATCATTAACAGCAGCATTGCCGATCGGTGTTCTAGAGAAGTTTGGTGCGACTTAAAAGGATTGTCCGATGCCCAAACTGCTACCCAATCGAAATGTTGAGAAAGCCAACTCAGAATTGTTTTGTGTCCTGCTGTGGGTGGATCGGCACTGGTTCCAAAAAGAGCAATCTTCTGCATAGGGAATCGGTAATTGTTGACTGTTGACTGTTGACTGTTGACTGTTGATTGATGACTGTTGATTGATGACTGTTGACTGTTGACTGTTGACTGTTAACTGTTGACTAATGACTACTGACTAATGACTACTGACTAATGATTACTGACTAATGACTAATGACTACTGACTACTGACTACTGACTCTTTTTCGTTTTTTGGGTGAGACTCTGCAAATCTGTAGAAATTTCCACCTGCAGCGAAATCGGGTTGTCAAGTTGGCGAGTTTCGGGGCGAAGACTGGCGACAGAAGCAGCAGTTCGTTTCGCGATATCGTCCAAACTTTCAGGCTTCTGCACTCGTTTGCCGTCCTTGACAACCAATTTCATTAATGGTATATGAGAATCGCAATTATTAATATTTTCTCCCGACAATCCCAAACAATCTCCGAGAATTTGCCCATTTTCAATATGTCTAAAAATTTGCTTTTTTCCGGGATATGTTACCTTGTCGCTTGCCTCTTTCATCACCGGAATCCCGTCAATTTCCACCAACTTATAAACACCGTTTACAGGGGAACCGCTGACCAACTTCGTTCCCAAACCGTAACCGTCAATGCAAGCACCGCTACTTTTTAATTTAGCAATCTCTCGATCGTCCAAATCGCCACTAGCAAAAATTGGAACCCCAGGCAGGATCGATCGAACTTCCCGAGACAGCACCGCCAAATCGCCCGAATCCAGCCGCACGCCTTCCAACTGCATTTCACCGCTGTTTACTCGATCGGCCAACATCCGCGCCGCTGCCACAGTATCATAAGTATCGATCAGCAGCGGCGCCCCCGGAAAATAGCGGTGAAAAGCTGCAAACGCCTGATTCTCGCTGCCTTCGAGAGCGGCCACAGCCATCACCAAAGCATGGGCGATCGTACCGACAGGTTTGCGGCCCAACTTCAAAGCAGCCAAAACATTAGAAGTTCCGTCGAATCCCGCAGCCAGAGCCGCCCTAGCCGCCCAAACAGCAGCTTGAGGCCCAAAAGCCCTGCGCGTCCCGAATTCCAGCAACTTAGCCTCCGGGCCCGCCACATCCCGCAGCCGCGCTGCCCGCGTCGCAATCAAAGTTTGATAATTTATGGCATTCAATAAATAAGTTTCCACTAACTGAGCCTGCCACAGAGGAGCTTCAATTCGCAGCAGAGGCTCGTTGGCAAACACCGCAGTCCCCTCGGACACCGCCCAAACATCGCCAGTAAAACGGGCTGTGGCGAGTAAAGTCCAAAATCGCTCCGGGGCACCTGCAAAAATCCCAGTGGACTGCAAAGCCTCAATTTGCGTCGGCGAAAACCGAAATTTTTCCAAATAATCGATAACTTGCGCCAAACCCATCGCGATCGCGTAGCCAAAACCCTCTGGCAGCCTGCGCGCGAATAATTCAAAACTCGCAGCCCGCCCGTCGAGCCCTTCCCCGACGTAACAAGCGGCCATCGTTAGCTGGTAGAGATCGGTCAAAAGGCTGTAATCTGCTGAAGAAACCGTCAGTTCCCGGTCTTCTAAGATTTCTTCAAAACCTGTGAGCTGCAGGCTTTCTGTCGCAGTTTCCATAAGAAAAACCCCGGACAAACTTCTTTTTCTTAATTATAGTGACAAACACCATATCTTTTTGTAAATATTTGATGAAGATTGCAGATATTTGTCGAAAAAATTCGCTGATTATGCCCTTTAATAGCGGATTTTGGTTGATTTGTACATTAATATTATGGTAAAATCCATATAAATACTTAATTTAACAAACTCAGGAATTAAGCATAAACACTCAAGCGTTCCGGGTTTTTTGCGAAATATTTCGTTGCAGCCTTTGAATAGAGTTAGAAAACTCGGTTTCTGAGCGTCGAAGGGCGATCGCGACTGCTTGAGTTGAGCCAGGAAAAATCTATCAGCAAAAGGTCGATCGTCCAAAAATGTGTAATGTCTCAAACCTTCAGCTTGCTTCATTGTTGCAGACCAATAAGTAATTCAAATAAATATTGCTAAACTCATCCACAGCCCAAAAATCCGAGTAATATTAAAAGTATCAGAACCCAGACAAGAGAGGCAGATTCTATGAATCTTTCTAAATCTTTGGCAAACGCGATGCGTTACGTTTCGGAAGCAGCGGTGCGGATTTTTAGCCCCAGCGATGACAACTATCCAAATAGTGGAGTTCAACCTTTTGAGGGTAAGCTCTCCAAAAGTTCTAAGTCGAGAGAATGAACAGCCTTTCCGGCAGTTTCTAGTGAGTTCGGCACACGCATTCTTTAACAGTCAACAGTTAACTATTAATTGTTGACTGTTGACTGTTGACTGTTGATTTTTGACTGTTAATAGTAATTGTAGGTGGGTTTCCCTTCCTTCTACCCCACCTACAATTACCAATCACCAATTACACTGAACTTCCCCAACTGACAAAAGGCATATTCAGTGTACATTAAGCGTTTGAAATAAAGATTTTTGCTCCCGGTTTACTGCGTATAAATTAGAGAAATACCAAGCAAAACTAGAACCTTTTGTTGCACTAGGGTTGGTTCAGTAATCTTATCAAAAATCAAACTATATAACAATCATTGCAGAAGTCGTAAATGTTCTACCCCACCTCCTTGAACAAATTGCACGACATTTTAAGTTGTTACTTCGATACCTTAGAGTAATTTTAGTCATTGACAAAAGTGTTTTTAGCTTAACTGTGACCAATGTGTAGGCACTGGCTGCGGGCGATACCTAGCCAAAAGTTCGGGTCATTCCCCCGTCTGAAGACTGGCTGTAAGCTGGTCTTTTTGTTAGCTGAAAACTCTACTTTTAGTTAGGGTCTTACCAGGGTTAATTGCCGTAAAGTGATTTTACAGGCAAGCTGCAAACAGGAGTGAGAACATTCAAGTAATTGCACGGAAGCTTTGAACGTTTGTTGGGAAATTGTTTGGGCCTCAATTGACTGGCAAGGAATTTCCCCTTCAAATACACCCCTGCTTAAAGCCGCGATCGCACTCTCGAAAGGAATAGCTGATGCAGGTAAAACAAAACAAACTTTTCACTACTGAAGCGATCGATCGCTTATCTTCACCGGAACGCCTCGACGAAATGATGCAGGTGGTTAGTCCTCGATCGTGGCTGCCACTAACTGCAATTGGCTGTTTAGTTGCTGCTGCGGCTGTTTGGAGTGCGATCGGGCGAATTCCGCTGACTGTTTCCGGTCAAGGCGTGTTGCTTCTGCCCCGCCGAGTCGTGCAATTTCAAGCTGCTAGTTCCGGTCAATTGGTAAAGCTCAATATCAAGCCGGGAGATGTTGTTAAACGGGGTCAGGAAATCGGCAGAATTGATAAACTAGACCTCAAGCAGCAGCTAGAGCAAGAAAAAGCGAAATTAGCGGAACTGCAAGGGCAAAAACAAGATACTAATAAGCTGCAAAAACAGCAGATTGCCCTGGAATTAAAAACCCTAGAACAGCAGCAAAAAGACCTTAAAGAAAGCTTAAATAGGGAGTCAGTTGCACCCATATTGCACCAGCAAAGTATGGCGGCATTAGAGCAAAAACGCCAAAGTTTGGAAGAAAGTTTACGCCGCGAACAAATTGCGCCGGTACTGCGGCAGCAAACTCTGACAGCATTAGCAGAAAAACGCCAAAGTTTGGAAGAAAGTTTGTGGCGAGAACAAGTTGCACCGATATTGCGGCAGCAAACTCTGGCCGCGATCGGCAAAAAACGCGACAGTCTTTTGCAGCGAAAACAGCACATCACTTCTTTGGTGGAAACTTTGCAGCAGCGGTTTGAAACTCGCCGCGTTCTTTACGAACAAGAGAGGGCTATCAGCGAGGATGTAATGCTGCAAGCGAGACAGGAATTCGCGGACTCTCAGATGCAACTGGCGGATATTGAAACGCAGTTAAAGGAACTCGACGTTCAGCAAACTAATAGCGATCGCGAATTCTTGCAAAATCTCAATAAAATTGACGACATCAAAAACAGCAGGCAGCAACTCAAAGTAGAAGCTACCAATACCGAACGGGAGTACCTGCAAAATCTCAACCGCCTTAACGAAATTAAAAACAATCTCCAAGAACTTAAAGTTCAGAAAAGTAACACCGAACGGGAGTACCTGCAAAACCTGAACAAAATTGACGAAATCAAAACTAAGATTAAAGACATGGAAACCCAAGCGGTCAAACTAGCTCAACAAGATTTAGAGAAGTCGATCGCCCAAACAAATCAAATTCAGGAAGTTAAACGCAAGATTGCCCACTTGCAGAATCAGTTGACGGCCGACAGCAAAATTACCAGCCAATACGACGGCCGCGTTTTAGAAGTTAGCGCCGTTGCAGGTCAAATGCTGAACATCGGTACAAGGATCGGGACAGTTGAATCTAAAAATTCTCGCGAAAAAATGGTCAGTCTTGTTTATTTTGCTGACAGAGATGGCAAGCAAATTAAACCGGGAATGACTGTACAAGTTACCCCTAGCGTCGTCAAGCGGGAACGCTACGGTGGCATTGTCGGCAAAGTAACCCAAGTTTCTCCTTTTCCCGTTACTAATCAAGATATGTCGTCAATTATCGGCAATGAAAATTTGGCTGACAGCATCTCGAAAAACATAGCTGGTGGCGGTGCTCCCGTGCAAATTTTTGTGGAATTGCAGGAAGATCCGAACACTATCAGCGGTTACAAATGGTCTTCCTCGAACGGGCCTCCTCTCAAAATTTCCCCCGGTACTACGGCGCTAGTTCGGGTTCAAATCGGGCAGTTAGCGCCCATTTCTTACGTGATTCCTATTTTTCGGTCTTTGACTGGGGTTTATTAGACCTCTTGCAAAATAATTTTATGCTATAATCAAGGGTTTGGCTTAAGTGGAGCAGATTGCAGGTTATAGCTAAT